>NZ_JANZZD010000005.1:26341-141309 GCF_026419595.1 Tepidiforma sp.
CGGCAGAAGCTGAGACCCTGCAGAAGCAGCTCGACGCGGCTACCTCTTTGAGGAGCACCTTCCAAACTGGCGAGACGCTCCGCGGTCTTCTGCTCACCACGTACGGCTTTAGCGTCATCACCGACCGCGTTCAGGTGGCCGCCTACATCGCATACGGCATCGCAGCCGTGATGGCGATCCTTGCGGCAGCTGGCTACGTCCACGCGTTCCGGACGCCGCCGGACCGGGTCGTTCTCTCGAATCGTGATGCCGAACGGTAGCGAACCTCAGCTTTCCTCGCGGGAGGGCAGCCCTACCGGCTGCCCTCCCGCGCTTGCTGTTCGAGGATGGCGTTGGCGATGAGCCGCGCGTGGGGATACGGCTTCCAGCCCTGCGGCGTGTTGTAGTACCGCGTCCCGCTCTGGTACTCGTCCGGCTCGCGTTCGCCGTATTCGACGTCGATACCGTTCACGCGGATCGACGGGGAGCCGAGGAACCGCTTCGCGCGCGCCTCCTCCATTCCTTCGACTTCGGTGTAGATGACCTCGATGGAGGGGTCGGTCGCCTCGAGCGCGAGCCGCAGCGCCTCCTCCGCTTCCGGGCTCCTGCCGGTTGCCTTCGAATACAGGAATTCAATCGTCACGGCCATCGCTGCCGTCCTCCTCTCGATTGGGTGCCGGGCTGCCGGCGGCCGCCCTTGCGGCTTCGATTGCCGCGCGCCAGCGGGCGGCGAGCGCTGCTTCTGCGCCGAGCTCCCCCGCCCGGTAATACTCCCTGCCCGCGAGCGCTTCGGGCAAATACGCCTGCCCGGCGGCGATGTGGCCCGGCTCGTCGTGCGCGTACCGGTAGCCCTGCCCGTAGCCGAAGGCGGCCATCAGGCCCGTGGCGGCATTCCGCAGGTGGAGCGGGACGGGCTCGCCGGCCGTCGCGCGGGCATCTTCCAGCGCCGCCCCGAGCGCGGCGTAGGCGCTGTTGCTCTTCGGCGCGAGGGCGAGGTAGACGGCGCATTCCGCCATCGGGATCGCGCCCTCCGGCATGCCGATGAGGTGCACCGCCTGCTGGCAGGCGGTCGCCAGCACCAGCGCCTGCGGGTCCGCCAGCCCGATGTCCTCCGCCGCGAGGATGACCATCCGCCGGGCGAGGAACAGCGGGTCTTCGCCGGCCTCCACCATCCGCGCGAGCCAGTAGAGCGCCGCGTCGGGGTCGCTCCCCCGCACCGATTTGATGAACGCCGAGATGGTGTCGTAGTGCGCGTCACCGGCGCGGTCGTAGTACGGCCGCCGGTCCTGCAGGGCCGCCGCGATGTCGCCTGCGTCGATACTCGCGCTGCCGCGGGCGGCGGCGAGGTCGGCAGCGATTTCGAGCGCGGTGAGCGCCGCCCGGGCGTCGCCGTGGACGCTCCGCGCGAGCAGGTCTGCTGCTTCGCCGTCGAGGGTGAGCCCGAGGCGGCCGAGCCCGCGTTCGGCATCGGCGAGCGCCCGCCCGGCGAGCCGCCGGATCGCCGCCTCGTCCAGCGGCTGGAGGCGCACGACCCGCACCCGGCTGAGCAGCGGCGCCACGACTTCGAACGAGGGGTTCTCCGTCGTCGCGCCGATGAGCGTGATCGTCCCCTCCTCCACGTGGGGCAGGACGACGTCCTGCTGGGCCCGGTTGAACCGGTGGATTTCGTCGATGAAGACGACGGTCCGCCGGCCGGCCCGGCGCGCCCGCTCGGCTTCGCCGATGACGCGGCGGAGGTCGGCGACGCCGGAGGTCACCGCTGAGAGCTGGACGAACGCCGCATCGGCAGCCGCGGCGAGCAGCCGCGCGATCGTCGTCTTGCCGCAGCCGGGCGGCCCCCAGAGGAGGACCGACGGCAGCCGGCCGCGCCGCGCCAGTTCGCCGAGCATCGACCCGGGCCCGACGGCCGCTTCCTGTCCGATGACCTCATCGAGCGACCGGGGCCGCATGCGGGCGGCGAGCGGCGCATCGGGCGGTGGCGGAGCGGCCGGCGCATCGCCGAAATCGAACCCGCCCTGGAGGGCGTCCTCCGCCATCGCCGTCAGCCCGCCAGCAGCGCGATGGTGACGCCGTCGCCGCCCTCGGCCGCCGGCGCCGATTCGTAGCTGCGGACGAGCGGGTGCCGGGCGAGCGCTTCCCGGATCGCCGCGCGGAGCGCGCCCGTCCCCTTCCCGTGGATGATGCGGACGTACGGCAGGCCCGCCCGGAAGGCCGCATCGAGGTAGCTTTCGAACCGCTCGAGCGCCGCCTCCGCCCGCTGGCCGCGGAGGTCGATTTCGTGGCTGACGGGCGGGCCGGCGGGCACGACGACGGTCGCGCCTCCGCCGCCGCCCTGCCGCTTCTCGATGCGGTCGACCCGGTCGATGCTGACTTTCATCCGGATGCTGCCGAACTGCACCTCCAGCCGGCCGTCTTCGCCGGGCGCAGTCAGCGCTTCACCGAGCTGGGGGATATCGCGCACGTGGACGAAGTCGCCGGGCTCGACCTCGCGGCTGATGACGGGCGCGGGCGCCGCTGCCCGGCGCGGGACGGCGGCGCGGGCGAGCCGCTCACGCTCGCGTTCGGCCTGCCGGAGCGCCTCCTGCGCCGCCTGCGGGTCGAACTGCCGCTCTGCGCTGCGCCGGCGGAGCTGCTCGATTTCCCGGCGCATGCGGGCGAGCGTGTCCTCGGCCTCGCGTTTCGCCTCCGCGAGCACGGCCGCCCGCTCGTCTTCGATCCGCTCCCGTTCGATGGCCAGCTCACGCCGGGTGCGCTCAGCCTCGGCCCGCGCGGCTTCGGCGGCGGCCCGGGCGGCCTCGGCTTCGCGCCGCTGGGCGCGGATCTCCTCGAGCAGCGACTCGAGCTCGAAGTGGCCGGGCGCCAGCTGCTCCGCAGCCCGCGCCACGACGCGCTCATCGAGCCCCAGCCGCCGCGCGATGGCGAGGGCGTTCGACTGCCCCGGCAGGCCGACGACGAGGTGGTAGGTCGGGCTCAGCGTTTCGAGGTCGAACTCGACGGACGCGTTGGCGAGCCGCGAGTCGCCGTGCGCGAAGACTTTCAGCTCGCCGTGATGGGTCGTCGCGACGAGCGTCGTGCCCCGGTCGAGCAGCTCTTCGATGACCGCACGCGCGATGGCGGCGCCTTCCGCGGGGTCGGTCCCCGCGCCGAGCTCGTCGAGGAGCACCAGCGTCGAACGGTCGGCCTCCCGCAGGATGCTGATGATGTTCCGGAGGTGCGAGGAGAACGTCGAAAGGCTCTGCTCGATGGACTGTTCATCGCCGATGTCGGCGTAGATCTTCGGGTAGAAGCGGATGCGGCTGCCCTCGTCGCAGGGGACGCCCATCCCGGCCTGCGCCATCAGGGTGAGCAGCCCCACGGTCTTGAGGGCCACGGTCTTGCCGCCCGTGTTCGGGCCGGTGATGAGGATGCCCTGCGGCGATTCGCCGACCTCGATATCGATGGGCACGACCTCGCCGCGGAGCAGCGGGTGCCGCGCGCGGACGAGCCGCGTCGGCCCCTGCTCGCCGAGCCAGCTCTCGGCGTCGCCGGCCGGCGGGAGGGCGGCGCGCATCTTCCGCGCGAGCCGCGCGCGGGCGCTGATGAGGTCGAGCTCGGCGAGCGCATCGAGCGAGCGGAGCGCCTCGTCAGCGCGGCTGCCCAGCTGGTCCGTGAGCCGCTGGAGCACGCGGCGGACCTCCCGTTCCTCTGCGAGCCGCAGCTCGCGGACGGCATTGCCCGCTTCCACCACGGCGAACGGTTCGATGAAGAGCGTGGCCCCGCTCGATGAAACGTCGTGGACGATGCCAGGGACGAGCGACCGGCTGTCGGACCGGACGGGGATGACCTTGCGGCCGTTCCGTTCGGTCAGCAGCCCTTCCTGCGCGGCCCCGCGGCGGAGCGCCTCGGCGAGGGCGGCCTGCGCCCGCTGTTCGAGCCGCGCCTCGGCAGCGCGCAATTCGCGGCGCACGAGGGCGAGCTGCTCGCTCGCGGCGTCGAGCACCTCGCCGCGCGGCGAAATCGCCTCTTCGACGTCGCCCGCGAACGCCCGGAAGTCGCTGATGCGGTCGCCGATGGCGGCGAGCGCGGGCACGCGGTCGCGCACTTTTTCGAGCACCAGCCGGGCGCGCCGCGCCGTGGTCAGCACCTGCGCGCATTCGAGCAGCGCACCGGGCTCCAGCAGCTGGCCGATGCCGGCTGCGCGCAGGTGCGCCCGGATGTCGCGCGCGCCGGAGAACGGGATGTCGATGCCGAGCTGGTCGAGCAGCCGCATCTCCGCGGTCTCGGCAGCGAGCTGCTTCGCCGCGGCGAACTCGGCTGCCGGGCGCAGGGCGCGGGCCTTCTCCGCGCCGAGGCTGAAGGCCGCCTCTGCCGCCAGCAGCTCGAGCACCCGGTCGAATTCGAGAACCCGCAGCGTGTGGTCGTTCATTCGACTCCAGCGTATCGGACGCCGGGGCCGCGGGCGAACCCCCGTCAGCCGCCCGCGGAGCGGCGGAACCCGGCGAGGAACTCGATGGTCCGGCCGATGGCGGCCGGGTCGCCCTCCACCGGGAAGGGCGAGGCGTTGAAGTCGGTCACCCCCGCGGCGGCGAGGGCCCGCAGCTGCTCCGCGACGTCGTTCTCGGACCCGACGATCGCGACGTCGGCCGGGCCGGCCGCGCCCTCCACGTCGAGCACCGCCCGGTAGGAGGGCAGCGTGCCGTAGACGGCGAACACCTTCGCGGCCGAGGCGCGCGCGGCGGCGGCATCGGCCGTGACGGCCACCGGGAAGCCGGAGACGATGCGCGGCGCCGGGCGGCCGGCCTCGGCGGCTGCTGCCCGGATGGCGGGAATGGCGGTCTTGCGCAGGTAGGCGGGGCCGCCCATCCACGTCGCGGTGCCGTCGGCCAGCCTGCCGGCGATTTTCAGCATCTGCGGCCCGAGCGCTGCGACGATGACGGGCACTCTGCCCGCGCCGGGGACCGTCAGCTGGCCCTGCACCCGGTACTCTTCGCCGCGGAACTGCACGGGCTTCCCTTCGAGCAGCGGCACGAGGACGGAGAGGTACTCCCGCATGTGCCGCACCGGCTTCGAATAGTCGAGGCCGAACATCCCCTCGATGACGACCCGGTGGCTCAGGCCGATGCCGAGTGTGAAGCGGCCGGCAGCCGCCGCCGAGGCGGTGAGCGCCTGCTGGGCCAGCGCCATCGGGTGGCGCGGGTAGGTCGGGACGACGAACGTCCCCAGCTCGATGCGGGACGTTTCGCGGCCGGCGAGGGCCAGCGTCATCACGGCGTCGAGCCCGAAGATGTTCGGCAGCCACGCGGCGTCGAACCCGCTCTCCTCCGCCCGCTGGACCTGCCGGATGACCTCGGGCAGCCCTTCGCTCCCGGTGATGCCGATACCGATGCCGATCTTCATGCCGTTCGACCTCCTCTCCCGGCAGGTCAGCCTACGCACTCGCGGCGCTCCGGTGAAGCGGCGCCGCGCGGTAGACTTCGGCCCATGCCCTATGCGGCCGTCAACGGGGCCCGCCTCTACTACCGGCAGCACGGCGCCGGCCCGGACCTCGTCTTCATCCACGGCGCCGGCGGCAACCACCTCGCCTGGTGGCAGCAGACGGCGCATTTCGCCCGGGCCTATCGCGTCACGGTGTACGACGCGCGCGGCTGGGGGCTCTCCCGCGGCGAGATGGCGGTGGGCCGGACGACGCTCGGGACGGACCTGCTCGGGCTGCTGGACCACCTGGGCATCGAGCGGGCGCACATCGCCGCGCAATCGATGGGCGGCCGCGCGGTGGCCGGGCTCGCGCGCCTCGCGCCGGGCCGCATCGCCTCGCTCGTCCTCAGCGGCACGACTGCCGGGGCGACGAATGACCGCATCCGGGAGATGCAGGCGGCGCTCCGGGCTGAGCGGGGCGATGCCAGCCTCCGCGAGCAGGCGCTGGCGCCGGGTTTCGAGGCCGAGGAGCCGGGGCTCGCGCTGCTGTACCGCCAGATCAACGCCCTCAACCCGCCCCGGCCGCGCGGCCTGCTCGGGCCGCCGCCGCCGACCTACCGCGGCTCGATGCACGAGCTCCTCGGCAGCCTCGGCGTCCCGGTCCTCTACATCGTCGGCGAGCACGACGCCATCACGCCGCCGGCGATGATCCGCGAGGCGGCTTCGCTCGTCCGCGGCGCGCAGGTGCACGTCATCGCCGGCGCAGGCCACTCCTGCTACTTCGAACGCGCGCCCGAGTGGAACGCCGTCGTCGGGGAATTCCTCGCCTCAGTGCCGGGGTAAACTGCTGAGGAGATGAGCCGTTGCCATTAGGTGAACGGCCCGGTTATGGTCTAGCTCCCATGGCCTGGCTCATCCGGCTGTTCCGGTCGTTGATCGATGCCCTGCTCCGGCGTTCGCAGGAGGACGCCTGGGTGGAGCCGTCGAACGCCATCACCCGCGCGGTGCTCACCGCGCCGGCGTCCATCAGCCTGCCGCCCATCGAACCGCCGGTCCGGCGGCAGCGCCGCACGGCGAGCATCATCGCGCTCAACGCGCGGCAGCAGCCGGCAACCCGCACGGCCCAGCGGGTCCGCCGCCGGCGCGCCAGCCGCGCGGCCTGAGCAGCCGGCCGCCGCCGTATACTTTCGGCATGGCGATCTACGAGTTCTACTGTCCGACCTGCCGCGAGAAGTTCGAACAGCGCCGCCCGATGGCGAGCGCCGGCGAACCGGCGACCTGCGCCCGCGGCCACCGCGCCGAGCGCGTTCTTTCGATGTTCGCAACACCGAAGGGTGCGGCCGCCGTGGCCGAGGCCCCGGCCGGCGGCTGCTGCGGCGGAGGGGGCTGCGCCTGCGCGTCAGCCAACTGACGCTGCTTCGTTACCTGCCCGCCGGGTTCGCAGGAGATAGAGGCCCGCGGCCGCGGCGATGACGGCCGCCTGGATGCCGATGAGCGCGCCGGCGAGGTAGGTCGTTTGCTGCCAGAACGGCTCGGGGAACATCTGGATGAGCCGGTCGGTATCGGGATCCAGCCGCCAGAGGTCGTTCCGGAAGGCGATCTCGTGGAACGTCGTCCACGCCTGGTCGAACCCGGTCACGGCGAACACCGCGATGACGCCGACGGCTGCCGCGCCAGCGCCGAGCCCGGCCAGCGCCAGCTTCGCCAGCCCCCGGATGGAGCGCTCCCCCGACCAGAGCACCGCGAGCGCGATGTAGCCGAGCACGACGACGAGCGCCGTTTCGTTGACGCGGAAGAGCGCCCGCATGAGTGCCTTCACGTCGCGCATGTGGGCCACTTCGCGCTCGCCGAAGAGCGGCTCCTCCGCGCCGTTCACGGTCACGACGATGCGCAGGGAATCGGCGTCGTTCTCGAAGTAGTCGATGATTTCCTGCCCGGCGCGGTCCAGCTCCGCCAGCGGCAGACCCGTCCGGTCGGCGGCGTCGAACGCGCGGAAGCCGTGCCGGTAGTAGGCGGCGTCGCCCGCGATCCACCGCACCGTGCTGGTCACGATGAGGAGCGGAAGGGCGGCGGCGAAGGCCGCCGCTGCGAGGCCCTGGATGATGGGCGGCAATCGGCGCTTCACACCCGGCATCTTGGCCGGGGCGGGCGGAGCGGGCAACCGCGCGGGCGCGTCAGACGTTGCCGCGCTGCATCCGGTTGATCATCTCGGCCGGGAGCTGGACGCCGGCATCGATGAAAGCCTTGCCGATGGCCGCCGCGTTCGGGCCGAAAATCGTCGTGCGGTTGTCCGAGACGAACTTCTGGCTGGCGGCGATGCGTTCGTACTGCCCCTGGAATCGCGGCGCGACGTACCGGGCCCACAGCTCGTAGCTGTGAATGGTCTTCTCCCAGGTCGTCCATTCGTGGGCGAGGCCGAGCAGGCAGCCGAAGCCGCCGGAGAGCTCGAGCAGCCGCTCGATCGCTTCGATGGCGTCGTCCGGCGTCCCGATGATGGCGCCCCCGCGCGCAACCGTCGATTCGACGTCGCCCGGGTTCGAAGGGTCGGCCGGCCGGCCGAGCGTCTCTTCGAAATACTCCTTGTTCCAGCGGAGCATCCCCTCGGCGACGTCCGCGAAGGCCTGCTCGCGGGTGTCGGCGAGGTGGATTGGCATCACGAGCCGCCAGTCGTCGCGGCTGATCGTCTTGCCCGCCTTCGCCGCGGCTTCCTCGGCCATCTCCCACGTCTTCCCGAGCGAGATGAGCCCGCCCGGCTGCGAGACGGCCACGCTCAGGATGCCGACGCCGTGCTTGCCGGCGGTCACCGGGCCAGCGGGCGAGAAGGTGCTCGCCACCGCGACCGGCATGTGAGGATGGGTGTACGGCGCGAGCTGGAGCCGCGCTTCCCGCATCGTGAACCACTCGGTCTCCATCGTGACCGTCTCGCCGCGGAAGAGCCGGAGGATGACACCGAGCGCCTCGTCCATCCGCGCGCGCTGCGTGAGCGCGTCGATGCCGAGCATGTAGGCGTCGGAGGTGAGCGCGCCGGGCCCGACGCCGAACATCGCGCGGCCGCGCGTCATGTGGTCGAGCTGCACCATCCGGTCGGCGAGCATGAACGGGTGGTGGTAGGGGAGCGAGCTCACGCCGGTGCCGAGCTTGATGTGCTTCGTTCGCTGGGCCGAGGCCGCGATCATCAGCTCCGGCGAGGCGATGAGCTCCCAGCCGGCGCTGTGGTGCTCGCCGAACCACGCCTCGTCGTAATCGAGCCGGTCGAGGTGGTCCACCAGCTCGAGGTCGCGCTGGAGGGCGACGGTCGGGTTCTCGCCGAGGCGGTGGAACGGGGCGAGGAAGATGCCGAAGCGCATGCGCGCGGGCCGGTACGTCATGGTGCTGTCCCTCTGCTGCGCCGCCCTGCGGGGCGGTCCTTAGCGTCGGCCGAAATAGTAGCCGAAATGGCCCGTGTGTGCGCTACTGCCGGCTCACCGGCCGTTTCAGGAACATCCTCCGGCCCTCGATGGCGACGAGCTCCCAGCCGGCGGCGCCGAGCAGGCCGAGCAGGGCGACGATCGGCATGCCCCGCACCCGGTGGCGGCCGAAGCCGCGGACCGGGTCGCCGTTCGCGAGTTCGACGAGGATCCGTTTCCGTTTCCGGACGATGGCGGCGTACTCCCAGGCGGGGCCGGCAGCGGCAGCCGGCATCGACGACGGTTCAGGGCGGGCGGGGGCGACGAGGGCCGAGAGGCCCTGGCCCAGGCCGGGGCGCTGCCGGGGCATGGTCCCTCCGAAGGGTGCGCGTTCGAGCCCGAACTATCCCGGCCGGCGCCGCTCCGCGCAATCGGCCGCCCGCGAGGCCTTTCCCCTGCGTTGCCCGCGGCCTTTCCCGCGGCGGATGCCCCTGTCCGCTGCTGCCTCGGCGGCCGATTCTCCTTGCAGGAGACGCCGCAGGCGGCCGTGCGCGCCCTGCCTGCAGCGGCCCGACGAGGAGGACACATGCCGCCCGGCCGCGGTTTCTACGGGAAGGAGTTCCGCTCCCGGCGCAACGAGCGCCGGATGGCGCCGTTCTACCTGCTCGCCGCCGTCCCCGTGCTGGCCGTTTTCGCGGCTGTGGGGATGCTGCTGGCCGGCGGCGGCGATGACCCCGCGCCGGCGGCCGACCCCGGCGCTCCCGCTGCCGGTTCGGAGCGGAAGCCGGAATCGACGCCGACGAACACGCCGGCGCCGACCCGCCACCCATCGTCGCGCGCCGGCGGCATGGAGGAAGGCACCTATCGGCCCGCCGCGAACCCGCCGAAGCCGGACATCCGCGAATACCTCATCGCCGGCGGCAAGCGGTTCGCCCTCCCCCTCTCCGCCCACGCCGGCGTCGAAGACTATTTCGGCACCGACCGCGGGAACGGTCTCCGCCACGCCGGCGTCGATTTCTCGCTCGTCGGCCTCAAGAACATCCCCGTGCAGTCCGCCTGCGACGGCGAAGTGACCGCAACGGGCAGCGATGAGCGGTACGGAACGCACGTCGTCATCGACTGCGGCGGGGGCTTCGAGACCGTCTACGGCTGGCTGCAGGGCCTGCGCGTCGCGAAGGGCAACCTCGTGAGCAAGTCGACCGTCATCGGCACGGGCGAGCCGGGCGGCTTCCTCCACTTCGAAATCCGCTACCTCGGCGTGCCGGTCGACCCGGCGGATTTCGTCCAGGTGCCGGGCCGCGAAGTCATCCCGTGGACGCCGACGCCAACGCCCACGCCGAAGCCGGACGATACGCCGACGCCGGAACCGACCGCCACGAACACCCCGCGGCCCGGCGGCGGCGCGCCGCGGAACGACGGCGGCGCGAGCCCCGAACCGCAGCCGAATACGCCTGACCCGGGCCCGCCGACGGCGACCCCGACGCCCGAGCCGCCGACGCCGACGCCCACGATCACGCCCACCCCGACGCGCACGCCGACGCCGACGCGGACGCCCGTCCCGCCGAAGGCAACGCCGACGCCGCTGCCGCGCGCCTACTGACGGCTTGCGGCCGGGCGGCGCGGGCGGGACGATCGCCGGCAGGATGCGCCGTTTCGACCCGGGCGAGACCGTCGCGCTGCGCTACATCACCCGCGCGGACAGCACCGTCGGCATGACGTGGCCCGCCCGTGTGGTGGCGGATACCGACGAGCTGGTCGCGCTCTGGATTCCGGAGGGGGCCGAATACCGGGCCTGGCACCGGCCGCCGGGCGAGCCCCGCCGCCTCGTCCCCGCCCGCTGGCGCCGCGAGACGCTCCGGCTCATGTTCCCCGGCCGCGCGCATTCCACCTGGTGCTCGTGGGAAGGCCCGGAGCGCGCCTTCCGGATGTACTACGTCAACTTCGAAGAGCCGTTCCGCCGGACGCCGATCGGCTTCGACACGAACGACCACGCGCTCGACATCATCGTTTGGCCGGATTTCCGCTGGGAGTGGAAAGACCTCGACGAATTCGAGGCGCTGGCGGCACAGGGGGTCTTCACGGAGCCCTTCGCGGCAGCCGTGCGCGCGGAGGCAGCGGCGGTGCTCGCCGAGCTCGACCGCCGCGCCGGCGTGTTCGCGGGGGAATGGGCGCGCTGGCGGTCGCCCGCCGGGTGGTCCGTTCCCCGGCTGCCGCCCGATTGGGCCGAGGTGCCGCCCGAGCCGTGGGAGCTCCGGACCTGGGCCTACCGCCCGCATCTCTCGCCGCGTTGACGCCTGCCCGCCGCCGGCGGACGATCGGGCCATGGCGCTGTACGAATACGTCTGTGCTTCCTGCGGCACCCGCACCGAGAAGCGGATGCCCATGTCCGACGTGCTTCAATTCATCCCCTGCCCGAACTGCGGCAAGCAGGCGCAGAAGTCGTTCGGCCGCTTCGTCCTCGTCGGGCGGGCCCAGCCCGGCGTCGAAGACGGCCCTGCGCCATGGGAAGAGGGCGGCGAGGGCGGGGAGGAGGGCGGCCACGGGCACAGCCACGAGTGGGGCGGCCATTCCCACGGGCACGGCCATTCCCATGGGCACAGCCACGGGCCCGGCGGCCACTCCCATTCCCACAGCTGGGACGACCTCGACCTCGGCGACGACTGAGCCCCGTCAATCCCGGCTCACCACCGGGAGGACCAGCCGGAACCCGGCGCTTTGCCCGCCTGGCGCCGGGTACGCCTCGACCATCGCTGCACGGTCATCCGCCTGGAGCACGTTGCGCTCCTCCCGCGGCTTGAGCGACGGGTACATCACGGCCTGCCGCTCGTCGTCGGTGCAGCGGTTCGCGCTCTCGCAAGGGTGGCCGAGGCCGGCACCGTGCCCGAGCTCGTGGAGGATGGTCGAGGCGAGGTCGAACTGGCCCGGGCCGAGGCTGCCGCTCGGGCCCCAGTTCACGCTGGCGTTCAGCTGGATGTCGAACTCGCGCAGGTTGCCGCTGCCGCTCCAGACGCTGCAGGTGACGCCGAGCGTCGTCGACGGCAGCGACGTCGTGAACGTGACGGTGTTCCGCCCGTCGAGCTGGCGGTTGGTGAAGTTGCAGGCCCCGGCGTCCGCGGTCGTCGTGCCGGCGTACTCGAACCGGAACGCCGAGCCTTCGATGCTGCTCCACTGGCCGATGGCGCCCCGTACCAGGTCTTCGATGGGCAGGGCGGACGGCCCGCCGGCGGGGTTGAGCCAGACCCGCACGGGCATTGCCGAGGGCGACCAGCGGTTCGGGTTGAGTTTGAAGGCGGCGCCGGCGTCCGGGACCGGCTCGAGGTCCGGGTCGCTCCCGTCCCAGGTGAGGACGTGGATGCTGACGCGGTAGCCGTCCGCGGACGACTGCTGGGCGGGCGTCTGCGCGGCCAACGGCAGAGCCGCAACGACCGCCAGCGCGATGAGCGCGACGGCGGCCGACCAGGCCAGCGCCCGGTTCGTTCGCGATAGCAGGGGCGAGCCGGCGCGCCGCATGGGGGACACTATGCCGGACGGGCGCGAACGGTGCTACGGAAGCCGGCGCGGGGCGGTTCGTAAACGGGAAAGGGGCCGGCACCGGGCCGGCCCCCTCGCTTTCGGCGGGCTGGAACTGCCGCGGAAGATTACTCCGAGAAGAGCTGCGCCTTCTGGCAGTCCGCGTTGTTCTCGGCGATCTTGTTCAGCCGGTCGGCCGCGCCCGAGGGCGGCTCGGGGAACGGGTCCCCGTCGAACGTCGAGGTGTCGCCCTTCTTGAGGGCGGCGACGGCCTGGTCGAGCGACTTCCCGGCCTCGGAGTGCCACTCCTTCAGGTCGGCCGGCGGCTTCGCCTTCTTGAACGAGGCGGCGAAATCTTCGAACGGCTTGGCGACTTCCTTGGCGGCTTCTTCCTCGCTCTCGATGGTCGCGAGCTTGGCGATGATCTTGGTCAGGTCGTCCTGGAACTTGGCGCCGGCCTTGCAGATGTCGGCGACGAACTGCTCATCGGACCCGGTTCCGCCACCGCCGCCTCCGCCCCCGCACGCCCCGAGGAGGCCAGCGGCCAGCACGGCGGGGAGCAGGAACGCCCCGAGCTTGAAACGATGAAATGGCATCTACATGTTCTCCTTTGCTGCTTCCCGCCGGGGCCAATCCTGACCCCCGTAGGTGGTATATGCAAATGTTCGGCGCGCTGTGGTGATTCTCGATGATCGGTTGTGCGCGCAAACGCACCAAAAGCAACGGGGCCCGCGCGTGCGGGCCCCGTTGCGTCCGAAGACCGGGAACGATCAGATCTCCAGCATCTGGGCGACGCGCTCGCGGTGGTAGTCGCCGTCGCCCCAGAAGAGTTCCGCGCGCTTCTGGCGGCGGAAGTAGAGCTGGATGATGTAGTCCTTGGTGAAGCCGATGCCGCCGTGGATCTGCTGGCCGTGGGCGACGACGCGCCGGCTGGCGTCGCTGCACCAGGCCTTGGCCATGGCGGTGTCCATGTCCTGCGAGTCTTCGTTCTCGCTCGTTGCCCAGGCGGCCTTGTACATGATGAACCGCATGCCGTCGACGTCGGTGACCATATCGGCGGCCTTGTGCTGGATCGCCTGGAAGGAGCCGATCGGGCGGCCGAACTGGACGCGCTCCTTGGCGTAGTTGACCGAGATCTCGAAGTCGCGCTGGGCGAGGCCGACGAGGTAGGCGCACTCCAGGCAGGTCGCCATGTTGCGCAGCCGCGCGGCCGTCTTGTCATCCATGTCGATGACGTCCGCGGCCGGGACCTTCACGTCCTTGAACACGACTTCGCACTGCTTGTCGCTGGCGATGGTCTTGAGGACGGTGATGCTCACGCCTTCGGCCGTGCGCGGCACGATGAAGGTGCTCAGGCGGCCGTCGGGCTTCCACGCGACGACATGGAGGTAGTCGGCGACGTGGGCATCGGGCACGAAGAGCTTGGTGCCATTGAGCACGAAGTCGCTGCCGCTCTGGGTGGCCTTCATTTCGATGCCTTCGCGGTCCCAGCGGCCCGAGGGCTCGGTGATGGCGTAGGTGTGGATGGCGGTGCCGTTCGCGATGTTCGGCAGGTACTTCTTCTTCTGTTCCTCGGTGCCGGCGAGGATGAGTTCAGCGGCGCAGACGGCATTCGGGATGAACGGGCCCGGCACGAGCGCGCGGCCGAACTCCTCCACGAGGATGCAGAGGTCGAGGAAGGAGAAGCCGGCGCCGCCGTACTCCTCGGGAATCATCAGGCCCTGCCAGCCGAGGTCGGCCATCTTCTTCCAGAGCTCGGGGCTGTAGCCCTTCTCGTCGTCCTCCATGGCGCGGACGTGCTCTTCCGGGCACTCCTTCTCGAGGAACTCGCGGGCGGAGTTTTTCAGCAGTTCCTGTTCTTCGCTGAGGCCAAGGTCCATTCGTTCTGCGTCCCTTTCGATGTGTCGTGACCGCGTCCCGCGCGGCCTGCCGAACCCGGTTCGGGCCGGCGTCCTGTTGCGGGCCGGATTGTAACAGGATGTTTCGCAGGGTGCGAACCGGTCCGCGCCCCGCTCAGTCCGCCTTCGCAGCCCCCGCGATGATGTCCTGCACGACGGCCGGGTCGGCCAGCGTCGTCACGTCGCCGACGTTTTCCGGCTCGCCCTCGGCGATCTTCCGGAGGATGCGCCGCATGATCTTGCCGGAGCGCGTCTTCGGCAGGCCTTCGACGAACTGGATCTTGTCCGGCGTCGCGATCGGGCTGATCTCCTTCCGGACGGCGTCGCGCAGCTCTTTCGCGAGCTCGGGCGAACCGCTGAAGCCGGCCTTCAGCAGCACGTACGCGTAAATCCCGGTGCCCTTCACGTCGTGCGGGTAGCCGACGACGGCGGCCTCGGCGACCGCCGGGTGGCCGACGAGTGCGCCTTCGATCTCTGCGGTGCCGAGCCGGTGCCCGGCGACGTTCAGGACGTCGTCCACGCGGCCGGTGATCCAGTAGTAGCCGTCCTGGTCGCGGTGGCAGCCGTCGCCGGTGAAGTACTTGCCCGGGTAGGCGGCGAGGTACGTCTGGATGAACCGGTCGTGGTCGCCGTAGACGGTCCGCATCATGCCGGGCCAGGAGGCCTTCATGCAGAGCCGGCCGGTCACGCCGTTCCCTTCGAGCTCGTTCCCGTTTTCGTCGACGACGCACGGCTGGACGCCGAAGAACGGCAGCGAGCCGGAGCCGGGCTTCATCGGCGTGCAGCCGGCGAGGCCGGTGATCATGTGGCCGCCCGTCTCCGTCTGCCAGTAGGTATCGACGACCGAGCAGCGGCCTTCGCCGACGACGTTGAAGTACCAGCGCCACGCTTCCGGGTTGATCGGCTCGCCGACGGAGCCGAGGACGCGCAGCGAGGTGCGGCGGTACTTCGTGACGTACTCGTTCCCTTCGCGGGCGATGGCGCGGATGGCCGTCGGCGCGGTGTAGAAGACGTTGATGCCGAGCCGGTCGACCATGTCCCAGTAGCGGCCGGCATCCGGGTAGGTCGGCACCGATTCGAACATGACGGTCGTCGCGCCGTTGCCGAGCGGGCCGTAGACGATGTAGCTGTGCCCGGTGATCCAGCCGACGTCGGCCGCGCAGCAGTAGACGTCGTCCTCCCGGACGTCGAAGACGTACCGGTGGCTGGCCATCACGTGGAGCAGGTAGCCGGCGTGGGTGTGGAGGACGCCCTTCGGCTTCCCGGTCGAGCCGGAGGTGTAGAGGATGAAGAGCGGGTCTTCGCTGTCCATCTCCTCCGGCGGGCATTCGGCCGATTCGCCGGCCACCTCATCGTGCCACCACGTATCCCGGCCGGGGGTCATGTTCACCGGCGTCCCCGTGTGGCGGTAGACGATGCAGAACTCGACGGTATGGCCCGGCTCGGCGAGCGCCTCGTCGACGTTCGCCTTGAGCGGGACGGGCCGGCCGCCGCGCCGCCCTTCGTCCTGCGTGATGATCGCCTTGCAGCTGGAGTCATCGACGCGGTCGCGGATGGAGCGCGGCGAGAACCCGCCGAAGATGACCGAGTGGATGGCGCCGATGCGGGCGCAGGCGAGCATCGCGGCCGCCAGCTCGGGCACCATGCCCATGTAGATGGCGACCCGGTCGCCCTTCTTCACGCCCTTGCGGCGGAGGGCGTTGGCGAGCTGGTTCACCATCACCGAGAGCTCGCGGTAGGTGACCCGGCGGTTCGTGCCCGGCTCGTCGCCCTCCCAGAGGATGGCGGTCTTATCTCCCCGCTGGGCGAGGTGCCGGTCGACGCAGTTCACGGAGGCGTTCAGCCTGCCGCCGATGAACCATGCGATCTTCCCCGCGCGCAGGTCCTCTTCGACGACCCGCTCGAACGGCTTCGAGAAGGTGAGGAACCGGTCCGCCATTTCGCGCCAGAAGTTCTCGCGGTCTTCGACGCTGCGGCGGTACATCTCGCGGTAGGTGTCCATATCGGCGACGAGCGCGCCTTCGCGGGCGTGCGCCGGCGGGTCGTACCGCTCGTCGACAGGGAGGCCAACGTCGGCCATGCCACATCCTCCAGTGCAGGGGCTCAGGTGCTGCCGCGCATTCTACCCGCGGCCGGGCGCGAAATCCGCCGGTCAGGGCACGCTCGGGTCGTACTCCTCGGCGATGTGGCCGCCGGCCTGCAGCGCGGCGTACTCCTCATCGCTCACCTTCAGCAGCTCGCGGTAGACGTACTCGTTGTGCTCGCCGAAGCAGACGGGCGGCTGGTAGAACTCGACCGGCGTCTTCTCGAACTTCCAGAGCGGCCCGACGTATTCGTGGGTGCCCGCGTCCCGGACCGTCTGCGTCTTGAAGAAATCGCGCGCCCGGAGGTGCGGGTCGTCGAACATCCGCGACGCTTCGAGCACGGGGGCAGCGGCGATGCCGAGCGCCTGCAGCTGGTGCATCAGGTCATAGTCCTCGCGCTCGCGGGTCCATGCCGCGATGCCTTCGTCGATTTCGCGGTGATGCGCCGCGCGGCCCTCGTTGGTGGCGAAGCGCGGGTCCAGCGCCCACGCGGGCGAGCCCATCGCCTCCACCAGCCGCTGCCACTGGTCATCGTTCTCGATGTGGATGGCGATCCAGCGGTCGTCCATCGTCGCCGCGGTGCCGGGCGATTTCGCCGGGTAGACGCCGCAGGGCGCGCGGCCGTGGACGTCGCGGTTGCCGATCGCGCCCTGCACGTTCCGGTTGAGCGAGTAATCCATGATCGCCTGGGTGAACATGGCGGCCGCGTTCTCCGCCTGGGCGATTTCGATCGTCTGGCCTTCGCCGGTCCGCTCGCGATACCAGAGGGCGGCCATCACCGCGAGGGCGCCCTGCGCTCCGGCCATGTAGTCGCCGGAGTAGATGGCGGTGTTCGCCGAGGGGTCGGCGTCGTCGTACCCGCGGAGGAGGGTGTGGCCCATCACCGCCTCGAGGTGCACGCCGAGCGCGCGCGCGTTGTGGTACGGCCCGGTGAGCCCGTACGCCGGCACGCGGACGAGGATGATGCGGGGGTTCGCCTCGCGCAGCCACTCCTCGGTGATGCCGAGCTTTTCGAGCGTCCCCACGGCGTTGTTCTCGTAGACGACGTCGGAGACGGCGACGAGCCGGCGCAGGATGTCCTTGCCTTCCGGCCGGCGGAGGTCGACCGTGAAGCTCTTCTTGTTCCGGTAGAGGCTGACGAACGTCGGGTTGTAGTTCCATGGCCGGGGGCCGACCTCGTTCCGCGGCAGGCCGCCGCTCCAGGCGATGCTCCGCTCGAGCAGGATCTGTGGCGGCCGGGCCATCGCGCCGCGGGTCATCGGCTGGAAGACGAACGGGTTTTCGGGCTTGATGACCTCTGCGCCGAGGTCGCCGAGCAGCATCGTGGCGAACGGCCCGGCCCAGACGACGCAGAGGTCGATGACGCGGATGCCTTCGAGCGGTTTGTGAGTCGTCACCGCGCACCTCCCGCAGCGAGCACCTGGCCGATGGTGGCGTCATCGACGCCGGCTTCGCGGAGCACTTCTTCCGTATGCTGGCCGAGCAGCGGGGCGACCCGGCGAAGCTGCCAGCCGCCCTTGCCCATGATGAAGGGCCGGCCGGGGAACTCGACCTCGCCCAGTTCGGGATGGTCGGCCCGCGCCCAGAAGCCGCGGTCGCGGAAGTGGTCGTCCTCGAAGAGGTCTTCCATGCTGAAGAGCGGCCCGCAGAGCACTTTCGCCCGCCGTGCCTCCGCCCAGATCTCCCGCTTCGTGCGTTCGAGGCACCAGGTCAGGAAGTAGACGTTCCATTCTTCGATGACGGCCGGGGCGAGCCGCTGGACCGGGTCGCTGAAGCGCGGGTCCTGGTTCCATTCCGGATGGCCGAGCATGTCGTCGATGCGGTCCGGCCGGAGGGCGGCGTTGGTGAACTCGACGTACCCGTCGGCGCACGGGTAGATGCCCTGCGGCATGCCGGCGCCGCCGCCGGCCGCCCGGATCGTCTTCCGGCCGCTGAACTGGTAGGCGATGGCCGTGGCATGGCGGCGGTCCACGCCGCCGAAGTGCGTCTCAGCGAGCGAGATGTCGACGTGCTGGCCGATGCCGAACCGCTTCGCTGCCCAGAGCGCGCCCATGATGGCGACAGACGCTGCCGCGCCCGATTCGAAGAGCGCGGCCGTGCCGGCCATCTTCACCGGCTCGCGCTCGGTGAGCCCCATCGAGTACATCTCGCCAGCGAACCCGTAGAGGGTCAGCTCGCTCAGCCGGTAGTCGCGGTACGGGCCGGTCTGTCCGAAGTTCGAAATCGAAACGACGGGGAGCGCCGGGTTGATCCTCCGGAAGAAGTCGAGGCCGACGCCCAGCCGGTCGAGCGTGCCCGGCGCGAAGTTCTCGACGACGACGTGCGCCGTCTTCGCCAGCGCTTCGAGCGCGGCCTTCCCCGCCGGCTCGCGGAGGTCGAGCACGACGGAGCGCTTGTTGCAGTTGAGGTAGAAGAAGAGGCCGCTACGCTCGGGGTGCGGCGTGCCGCCTTTGAAGGGCGGGAGCTGGCGGGCGATATCGCCGCCCGGCTTCTCGATTTTGATGACGTCGGCCCCGAGGTCGGCGAGCAGCCGCGTCGCGTAGGGGCCCGCGATATGGTGCGTCAGGTCGAGGACGCGGAGGTCATCCAGCGCCTGCATTCGTCCCACCTCCTGCTCGTGCCGCCTGCCCTGCGGCACCGCGGAACTCTACCAGAGGCCGCGGAGGCGGTGAACTGCCCCTTTCGACGCGGGCCGGTAGAATCCCCGGTCAGCCTGCCGGGCGCGGAGCCCGGCCATTCCCCACGGAGGTGTGCCCATGGCCATCCGCTACCAGAACTGGCGCGACGAGTACAAATCCCGGCAGAAATCCCTTGCCGAGGCGATGCAGGTCATCAAGGAAGGCGACCTCGTCGGCGTCACCATCCTCTGCCCCGCCCCGCTCGTGCAGGCGTTCATCGAGCGCGCGAAGCAGCTCGGCAACGTTTCGGTCCGCACGCTGGCGCCGAACTACCCGGACCTCTTCAACACCGAACTCTTCAAGGGCGAGCGCGAAATCGAGCTCTTCATCGGCGATGCGATGCGCCCGGCGCACGATGCGAAGATCGCGACCTACCTGCCGAACACGTTCATGCTCGGCATGAAGGCGTTCGACAACGGCCGGCCGGAGGCCCGCATCCCCGATGTCTTCCTCACGCCGTGCAGCCCGCCGAACGAGCACGGCTACGTGCACTTCGGCCCCCACATGTGGCAGCGGAAGAGCTACGCCAAGCGCTGCAAGCACACCATCGCCATCGTCGACCCGAACATCACGCCGGTGCACGGCGACGTCTGGATGCACGTCTCCGAAATCGAGACGTTCATCGACGGCGTGATGAAGCCGGTCGATATCCCCGCGATGGAGGAGCGCGTCCGCACCCAGGCGAAGGAGGAGGACCGCCAGGCGCTGCTCGACATCATGAAGCGGGCGACGCCGGACCAGCTGGCGCTCGTGGAGCACACCTTCCATACCTTCCCGCCGTCGCTCCTCGGCGCGGCCCTCGGCATCCAGGAAGTCGACCCGGCGGCGCAGGCGATCGCTGACAACCTCCGCCAGATCATCCGCGACGGCGACACCATCCAGGTCGGCGTCGGCCAGCCGAGCCAGCTGATGTTCCTCGCGGGCGCCTTCGACGACGCGAAGCACCTCGGCGTGCACACCGAGCTCGGCTCGCCCGGGCTGGCGAAGCTCTGGGCGCGCGGCATCATCGACGGGTCGAAGAAAACGCTCTTCCCCGGCAAGTGCATCGCCGTCGCCTGGACCGGCTGCGACGGTGAAGACCTGAAGATCATCGCCGACAACCCGGCGTTCGAGCTGCACCAGCACGATATCGTGCTCAACCCGGCCTTCATGTCGCAGAACCACCAGATGACGTCCATCAACAGCGCCATCGCGGTCGACCTCCTCGGCCAGATCGCGAGCGAGGACCGGTTCGGCGGCCACATGGTGAACGGCACCGGCGGCCAGCCCGACACGCACATGGCGGCGGCGATGTGCAAGAACGGCCGCGCCATCACGGTGATGCGCTCGACGGCGATGGACGGCACGATTTCGAAGGTGGTGGCGAAGCACGAGGCGGGCACGCTCGTGACCATCCCGCGCTACCTCGCGGACACGATCATCACCGAGTACGGAGTCGCGCGGCTGCTGGACAAGAACCACCGCCAGCGCGCCGAAGAGCTCATCTCCATCGCGCACCCGGATTTCCGGGCCGACCTGCGGCGGGAAGCGAAGGAACTCTGGGGCTGAGGCCCCGCACTCAATCGTCGCGCAATGCCTGCGCCGCGGGGGCCGCCTCGCGGCGCAGCAGCGCGGGCGAAAGCCGGTCGCGGCTGGCGAGCAGCAGGGCCGCGCCGATGAGGCTGACGGGCACGACGTTCACGAGGTGCGCGAGGATCGCGAAGCTGAGCGCCCGCGCCTCGGGCACCCCGAACGGCAGCAGCGAGGCGGTGGCCGCGATGTGGAACACGCCGATGGCCCCGGGCGAGCTCGGGAGCAGCATCGCGAGGTTCGTCGTGCAGGTCAGCAGCACGGCGACCGCGAACGGGGCATCGATGGCGAGCGCGCGCATCAGCAGGTAGTTGATGGCGAACGCGCCGACCCACGCTGTCCACGACCAGCCCCAGATGTGGACGACCCGCTCGCGCCGGAAGAGCCGGCCGAGGCCGTCCGCGAACGAGGAGGCCTCCGCCCTGATGCGCTGGTTGGCGGGCAGCCGGCGGTGCAGCCGCTCGGAGCGCGCCACCGACCGGAGCCGGCCGCGGAAGAGCGCGCCGAGCACCACGGCGGCAGCCAGCGCCGCCACGATGACCCAGGCGGCCGTCTTCCACCCCTCGTACCGCGCCGGGACGGGGAGGAAGGGGCTGACGGCGAGGAAGCAGAGCAGCAGGGTGATGGTGTCGGTCACCCGCTCGGTCAGCATCGACGAAAGGACGTGGCCGAGCCGGATGCCCGGCTGCCGGGTCGTCATGGCGACGCGCGCAACGTCGCCGAGGCGTGCCGGCAGTACGTTGTTGAGCAGGAAGCTGATGTGGAGGATGCGGTAGAGCCGCCGCGTGGTGACCGGCGCCGAATCGGGCAGCAGCAGCCGCCAGCGGACCGTCTTCGCGATGAGCGAGGCGACGAGGCAGGCGATGGCGAGCGCGACGAACAGGGGGTCGGCGGTGCGCAGCGAGGCGACCGTGGGCGTCCACGGGATGAGCTGCCACAGGAGCGCCACCGATGCGGCGGTGACGACGAACCCGGGCGCCGACCTGGCGAGCGAACGGATCACTGCCCAGTCCCTTCACCAACAGCGTGCCACAAGCCTTCCCCAAGGGAAACGGCCGGGCTACGCTGGAAGGCGTGTCGGTAATCGCCGAATCCGGCCGCTCGCGCGGATGGAGCCGCCTGCGGCTGCCGCCCCTGCCGGAGCCCCCGGCCACGAAGCGGGGCCGCCTCCTGCTCGCCGCCCAGGCGGGCATCCTCCTGGCGATGACCCTCTCCGTCGCTACCCGCACCTGGCAAGACCACCTCTGGGTCGGCTTCCTGCTCGTGGGCGCCGCCGCGCTCCTCTGGGCGCCGGAAGTCCGTCAGCGCCGGGTGCGCCGCTGGTGGTTCGTCTATGTCGCCGGGATTTTCGTCTACACGCTCCTCCGCGCCTACGCCGACGAGACCGGCGTGCCCGTCCGCATCGAGTACCCGATTCACTTCGACCGCTGGCTCTTCCTCGGTACGGACCCGACGCTCTGGCTCCAGCGGGAGATCTTCGATCCCCGCCGCATCGGCTTCGTCGACTACGCGGCGGTGGCGACGCACTGGTCGTTCTTCATCGCGCCGCACGCGCTCGCCGTCGGCGTCTTCCTCATGGACCGCCGCAACTTCCCGCGGTTCGCCCTGCTGATGGTCGGGACGATGTGGCTCGGGCTGGTGCTCTTCTTCGCCGTGCCCACGGCGCCGCCGTGGTTCGCGGGCGAACTCGGCGCGCTCGCCGGGGTTCGCCGGATCATGGACTACGTGGGCGGCTCCATCCACGGCAGCGCCTATTCGTCGCTGTACGCCGCGCTCGGAGAGCCGAACTCGGTCGCGGCGATGCCGTCGATCCACATGGCGGTCACGTTCGCGATGTACCTCTGGGCGCGGCGGCACATCCCGGCGCTCGCGCCGTGGCTGCTCGGCTACTCGGCGGTGATGGCGCTCTCGCTGGTCTACCTCGGCGAGCACTACGTCTCCGACCTGCTGGTGGGGGTCGCCTGCGCGTTCGCGGCATGGCTGGCCGCTTCCCGGTTCGCCCCGGAGATCCCGGAGCCCGCTATGCAGCCCGCTGATACAGGTTCACGCCCGCGGTTTTGAGGCCGATGTCGCTGGACCGCATGATCATTTCGCTGCCGCCGACGAAGAGGACGCCCCCCGGCCGCAGCGCCTTGCTGAAGCCGGCGTAGATGTGCACCTTCGCCTCATCGGTGAAGTAGATGACGACGTTGCGGCAGGCGATGAGGTCGAGGTCGGACGGATAGGCGTCCTTCAGCAGGTCGTGCCGCCGGAAGGTCACTTTCCGCCGAATCTCATCGACCACGCGGTACGTCCCGTCCTCGTGGATGAAGTACCGCTTGAGGTAGTCGGGCGGAACCGACCGCACTTCGGAGGGCAGGTAGCCTGCGCCGTCCTTCGCGCGCGAGAGGATCGGCATGTCGACGTCCGTCGCGAGGATGCTGTGGCGCCCCTGGGGGTCGATTCGGTCGAGGATCATCGCGATGGTGTAGGGCTCGCAGCCGATGGAGCAGCCGGCGCTCCAGATCTTCAGGCTGCGCCGCTCCTTGAGGAGCTGCGGGAACCAGCGCGTCTCCAGTTCGCGGAACCGCTCGGGCTGGCGGAAGAACTCGCTGACGTTGATCGTCAAGGTGTCGCGCACTTCGTCGAGCAGCTTCGGGTCGGCCGAAATCGCCCGGGAGAAGGCCGTCCACGAGCTGATGCCGCGGCGGGTCATCAGGCTCCCGAGCCGCCGCTTCATCTGCGGCTCCTTGTACTGGCCGAGGGGGACGCCGATGGCAGCTTCCAGCGCGCGGCGGAACGAGAGCCACTGGGGGTCGGAGCCGGTCTCCTGCATCGTCATGCTTGCCTCCCGGGAACGCTCGCGGCGAGCGCCGCGGCGATGCGGTCGATGGGCAGCTGCCGCGCCGATTTCGTGCGTTCGACGGTGACGCGCGGCATGCCGTAGACCACGCTGGTCGCCTCGTCCTGGGCGAAGACCTGCCCGCCGGCAGCCTCGACGCGCGCGGCGCCATCGGCCCCGTCCCGGCCCATGCCGGTGAGGATGGCGACGCTGACGGCGCTGCCGAACACCTCCGCCGCCGAGAAGAGGGTGACGTCGACGCTCGGGCGCACGCCGTGGACCGTCGGGCCGTGGTCGAGCCGGACCCGCCGGTCCCGGCCGATGATGAGGTGGTAATCGCCGGGGGCGATGAGCACCCGCCCGGCGACGAGGAGGTCGCCCTCCTTCGCCTCGGCCACGGGCAGCGGCGAAAGCCCGTCCAGCCGACGGGCCAGCGCGCCCGTGAAGCCGGGGGGCATGTGCTGCACCACGACGACCGCCGCGTTGAGGCCGGCCGGCAGGTGGGGGACGACCTGCGTGAGGGCCGGCGGCCCGCCGGTCGAGGACCCGATGACGACCGCGTACTTCGCCGGCTGCTGGCTGCCCGCGAGCGGGGGACGCTCGGGCAGCCGCACGACCGGGGGCGCCGGCGCGGCCGGCCGACGCCGCGCCAGGCGGGCCTGGCTCGCCCGCTGAACCGCCTCGAACAGCTTTTCGCCGACGTTGACGAGGTCCGCACTGAGGCCGGACGGCTTGCCGACGCACTCGACGGCGCCCGCTTCGAGCGCCCGGATCGCGGTGGCCGTGCCTTCGTGCGTGAGGGTCGAGACCATCACGATCGGCGTCGGGACGGTCTGCATAATCTCCGCGACTGCCGAGACGCCGTCCATCCGCGGCATCTCCACGTCCATCGTGATGACGTCCGGGCGGAGCTGGAGCGCCTTCTGGACGGCTTCCATGCCGTCGGCGGCCTGGCCGACGACGGTGACGCCGGGGTGGGCCGTGAGCAGCCGCTCGATGGCCCGGCGCATGAACGCCGAGTCGTCGACGATGAGGACGCGCACGGGCCGCGCCGGGGACTGGGCCGGGTATGCCACCGCCGCGCCTCCCCGCTCAGTTGCAGAGCTTGCTGACGGCAGCGAGCACGCGGTCGGCCTCGGCGGGCTTGACGAGGAAGTCCTTCGCCCCGCTCTTGACGGCTTCGAGGACGATCTGCTGCTGGCCGAGCGCGGTGACCATGGCCACCTTCGCGTTCGGGTCCACCTTCCGGATCTCTTTGAGGGCGGTGAGCCCGTCCATCTCCGGCATGGTGATGTCCATCAGCACCGCATCGGGCTTCGCCGCCTGGTACTTCTCGACCGCCTCGAGGCCGTTTTCGGCCTGGATGACTTCGTACCCGGCCTCCGTGAGGATTTTGGACATCCTCATGCGCATGAAGGCGGCATCGTCGACAACGAGAATGGTTGCCATCGTGTGTCTCCTACAGTTCGCTGGCCGGTGAAGCGGCCGTTCGGACGAAGGTTTTGCCCGTCGCCACGTGGAGCTCCATCGTGCGGCCCTTGGTCCCGCCGAGGTCGGCGGCGGCCACGCGGATCCCGTGGTGCTTCAACCGTTCGGTTATGGCTTCGGCATTCCGCACGCCGATCTTGAATTTCTCGGCGTTGGCCGCGCCGAGGACGGCTGCGCCGCCCGCGACCTTGACGATGAGCCGCCGCCTGACGGCGCCGGCCTCGGCGAGGCGCTGGAGCAGCAGGTCGATGCCCGAATCGGCGAACCGCGCGGGCTCGCGGTCGTCGACGCGCTTGCCCTCGGACGACGGCAGCAGGATGTGGGCGAGCGCGGCGACTTTCGCCTCCGGGTCCCAGCAGCTGATGCCGACGCAGGAGCCGAGCCCGTAAGCAACGAGCACGTCGCGCGGGTCGCGGCTGAGGGCGAGCTGGCCGATGCCCACGGAGATGCGGCGGGCTTCGGCAGTCGTGGTGGTCATGCCGCTACCCTCTGGAGCGCTCCGAGCGATGCCGGGTCCGGCGCAACGATGAGCAGGCCGGCGGTGCGCCCCTTCTGGTCCTCGAAGACGGCATCCATCATCACCACGTCGCCGCCCTGCGAGAGCACCTCGGCGTAGACGGACTCGACGAGGGCGATGGCCATGTCGTGGAGCACCTGCGGCGGGCTCGGGTGGAGCACCAGGTTCAGGTGGTCCGCCAGGGCGTTGACGAAGGCGGACCCGACGATGTTGCCGAGCTCCGAAATCGCCGAGCAGGCCATCTCGTCCGGGCCGGTGGTCGTGCCCGGTTCTTGCCCCATCATGAGGTCGACGCACTCGAGCGCCCGCGGCTCCGGGAAGAGCAGCATCACGTGGCCGGTGATGTCCCCCGAGATCGAGAGGTAGGAGCCGATGACGACCGTCTCCTCGCCGCCCACCGCGTCACAGGCGTCGTTCTTCGTCCCGACGCGGATGTTCGGGACGTGGATGGAGATCTCCTGGCCCATCAGCCCGCTCAGTCCCCGGCCCGCGCGCACCGCGCCATCCGCGGCGACCGAGGCCAGGGCAGGAATCAACTCATCAACGGCCATCTGCATGCTCCCTGCATCGTTTGGGGGTTGGGTGTCCGGGCGGCGGCTAGGCCGGGACCGCGACGGCGGCTTGCTCGGTCACGAGGCTGGCGATGTCGACGATGAGGCCGAGGGTGCCGTCGCCGAGGATGGTTGCGCCGGTGAGGCCTTTCCGTGTGCCGAGCATGTCGCCGAGCGATTTGACGACGACGTCCTGTTCGCCGAGCAGCCGGTCGACGATGAACGCGGCCTGCCGGTCGCCGTGGCGCGCCGCGACGACGAAGTAGCCGTCCGTCGGCAGCATCCGCGGGCGGGTATCGCCGAGCGCTGCGGCGAGGTCGATCATCGGCAGCAGCCGGTGGCGCAGCCGGAGCGTCTTCCGCCCGCCGACGGTATGGATGTCGGCTTCGTGGTCGGCGAGCGCCTCCGTCACGGAGACGAGCGGGATGGCGTAGACGGTGCCGTTCGCGGAGACCATGAGCGCCTTCGTCGTCGCCAGCGTGAGCGGCAGCTGGATGATGACCTCGGTCCCTTTCCCCTGGACGCTGCTCACGGTGATCTGGCCGTTCAGCCGCTCGATGTTCGTCCGCACGATGTCCATGCCGACGCCGCGCCCGGAGACGTCCGTGATCTGCTTCGCCGTCGAGAGCCCGGGCATGAAGATCCACTGCACGACCTGGTCGTCCGTGGCCGCCTCGGCGGCTTCGCGGGTCATCAGCCCTTTCTCCACCACCTTCCGCCGGAGCGCGGCTGTATCGATGCCGCGGCCGTCATCGCGCACGGCGAGGTAGATGTACGTCTCCTGGTTCCAGGCGGTGACCGAGATGGTCCCCGTCTCCGGCTTCCCGGCCGCGCGCCGCTCCTCGGGCGATTCGATGCCGTGGTCCACGGCGTTGCGGAGGATGTGCACGAGCGGGTCCGAAATCTCCTCGATGACGGAGCGGTCCAGCTCGGTCTCTTCGCCCGCGGTGACGAGGTCGACTTTCTTGCCGCACTTCACGGCGACGTCCCGCACGAGCCGGGGCAGCCGCGAGAGCACGGAGCGCACGGGCAGCATGCGGCTGCGCATGATCTGCTCCTGCAGCTCGTCGGTCACACGGGCGAGGTGCGAGGTCGTCTCTTCGAAGTTGTCCATCAGCTCGCTCAGGCTGGCGTCGCGGAGGACGGAGCTGAGCTGTTCGCGGACTTGCTGGAGGCGCGTGCGGTCGATGACGAGTTCGCCGACGAGGTTCATCAGCCCGTCCAGCCGCTCGACGTCGATGCGGACGGACTGGGAGGCCTTGCGGCCGTTGCCGCCCCGTTGCGCCTCAGCCGGCGCCTCGTCGCGCGTTTCGCCGGTCTCCGGCCGGGCGGTGGCGGGCTGCTGCGGCTCATCGCGGAAGCCTTCGATGGGGGCGGTGGCTTCGGCGGGCGGCACCTGCCGGAGCCGCACGGCGGCGACGTCGCTGACTGCTTTCAGCGCGGCGGCCACCTGGTCTTCCGACTGGCGGGTCACGAGGAGCCCCGCCATCCGGTACTCGCCGCCGCCGGCCTCGATGACGTCGCGGTCCGGCCAGCAGGCAGCCAGCCGGCCGATGCTCTCCATCTCCTGGAGCACCTGGTAGCAGCGGATCGACGGCAGCTGGCAATCGGAGGCGATGGCGACGTCGACGAAGTAGATGCCGTGTCCCTGCTCGATATCGTCCCAGCAGCATTCGAGGGCGCCCGCCGGCACCTGGTAGACCGGGACGTCCGGCGCCTCGGGCAGCGCCACGGCCGGGCCGTCGCCTTCGAGCACGGCCATCAGGTCGGCCTCGAGGCGCTCCGTTTCGATGCCCGAATCGACCCGCGTGACGACCTCATTGGCGAGCACCCGGAGCGCATCGAGCCCGGCCAGCAGCGCATCGACGACGTCCGACGTCGGCGCCCGCCGGCCCTGCCGCACCGCGTCGAGCACCGTCTCCATCGCGTGGGTGAGCGAGGCCATCTTTTTGTGGCCGATGGTGGCGCTCGAACCTTTCAGCGTGTGCGCCGCCCGGAAGATGCGCTGGACGAGCGCCGGGTCCGGCTCGCCTTCGAGCTGGACGAGCGACTGGTCGAGCAGTTCGATCTGCTCCTCCGCCTCTTCGAGGAAGAGCTTCAGGTCCTCGTCGTCGAGGTCGAACTGGAGCGGGGTTCCCTTCGTGCTGGCCATGCGGCGGCACTCCTCGCAATCAAGGAATCAGAATCCGTCGGTCCGTCCCGCGGCGCCGTTGCCGCCGCCGGTCAGGCCGCCCGGGAGAAGCTGCCGTAGTCGTCAGCCGAGGAGGGCAGCACGCCCTCGAGGTCGACCAGCGAAACGAGCCGGTCTTCGAGCTTTGCCACGCCGCGGAGGTATCCGTTTTCCGGCCCGGCGACGATCGCGCTCGGCGGCTCGACCTGGTCGCCAGGGATGCGCATCACCTCGCTGACGGCGTCGACGATGAGGCCAACCATCCCGGTCGAGCTGCTCACGACGACGATGCGGGTCTCCGTGGTGTACTCGCTCGCCGGCACGCCGCACCGCTTCCGCAGGTCGATGACCGGGACGACGCGGCCGCGAAGGTTGGTGATGCCTTCGACCCAGAAATCGGCCCCCGGGATGCTCGTAATCGTCTGCATCCGGACGATCTCCTGAACAGCCTGGATATCGAGCGCGTAGTACTCGTCAGCGAGCTTGAAGATGACGACGTGCTCCTCGCTGGCGGGGAGTGCAGTCGATTCAGGGGCAGCTTCGAACCTGGCCACAGTCGGTCCTCCTCGTGAAGCCCGGCTCTTTGCCGGGGCGCTAGAAAAAGCTACGAATGGCGCGGCGGGGCCGGGCATCCGCGCCTTCCCCCAATGCGCCCCCGGATCTCCCCTAACCCGTCCCTGCCCCGTGGGGGAATCGTCACTCCAGGCCTAGGGTTTCCGCGGATTTCGTGCCGATAGTCAGTGCAGGGACACTGCCGGAGGAGGCAGGCCGCGCATGGCATCGGAAAACGCCGTCCTCACCCAGCGAGAAATCGACGCGCTCCTGAGCGCCGATGTGAGCCAGCTCGATGCGGACACCATCGTCGCGATGCCCCCGCCTGCCCGGAAAGATGCCGGCGGCCGCCGTGTCAAGCCCTACGACTTCCGCCACCCGGAGAAGCTTTCCAAGGAGCAGCTGCGCGGCCTCCAGATCATCCAGCAGGGCGTCGCCGGCTCGATGGCGGCGAACTTCTCAGCCCGCCTCCGCGCGCCGGTCGAGGCTCGCCTCAGCGCCCTCGAGCGCGGCATCTACGAAGAGTACGTCAGTCAGCTGGGCACCCAGTCGGTCGTCATCATCATCGATATGTCGCCGCTCCAGGGCTACGCGGTCACGGCTTTCGGGCTCGATGTCGCTTTCGGCATCATCGACCGGCTCCTCGGCGGCAAAGGGAAGCGCGCACCGCGGGTGCTGAACCGCGACCTCACCGACATCGAGATCGCGCTCATCCGCCACATCGGGATGGACGTCGCGCGGTCGCTCATCGAACCGTGGGCGCGCATCGTCGAGCTGACGCCGGATGTGTCGGAGCTGGCGCTCGGGCCGCAGGTGATGCACGCGATCCCGCCCTCCGAATTCGTCATCACCGCCTGGTACGAAATCCGGCTCGCCGAGCAGACGGGCGGGATTTCGCTCTGCTTCCCGCTCACCATCCTCGAGCAGATCCTGCCGAAGCTGACCGGCCAGAGCCTCTTCGACAACCGCCCGGCGCGGAAGGCGAAGGAGGACGAGCGCGTCCGAGAGGAGCAGGTGCTGCCCATGAGCGTCCTGCTCCGCGCCATCCTCGGCTCGGCGCGGGTGCCGGCGGTCGACCTCGCGCGGCTCGAGCCGGGGGACATCATCGTCCTCGACCGGGAGATCGACGAGCCGCTGCGGCTCATGGTCGGCAACTGCGAGCGGTTCGCCGGCGTCCCGGGCACGCGCGGCCGGCGGCTGGCGCTACAGGTGACGGGCATGGTTGACGATGATGGTTGGGTGAGACCGTTCGAGGATGTCGCCAATGGCTAGCGCGATCCCGATCCGCGCGGTGCTCATGTCGTCGGAGATCATGAACGGGGGGTCCGGCTTCCACCGGCTCGTCTTCAAGGTCGACGGCGGCCGCGCGGGGATGAGCACCGTCACCGTCCTGATCTCCCAGGACGCGCACCGGAAGATCGTGCAGCAGATGGCCCGCGCCCGTTTCGCGCCCGTCGAAAAGACGACGCTCTTGAAGACGTGGGCGCGGTGGGAGCTGGCGATGCGCCTCGAAGAGTACGGCATGCTCCCGTCGACCGTGACCATCACGTCCCGGGACATCGACGATTTCGGCGCCTACGCCTCCGACCTCGGGCGGACGCTCCAGGTCGGCTGAGGGCGCCGGAACCGTCCCACCCTGTTCGGCGCATCGCCAGGAGGATTCCATGCACGCAAGGATCACCGTCGCCGAGGCCGCGCAGGCGGCCGCCGAAGTCGGGGAGAAGGCCCGGGTCGAGCTCATCGCCCCCTTCGTCGAAGCTGCCGCGCGCGTCATCCAGCAGGAATGTGGCGAGCGCGTGACCCGCGGGCAGCTCCACCGCGTGCGGTCGCCGCAGACCTCGAACGAGGTGTCGGTGCTCATCGCCATCACGGGCGGCGTCGCCGGCCTCGTGATCTACTCGATGTCCGAACAGACGGCGAAGGAGTTCGCGTCGCGCATGATCGGCGAGCCGGTGCGGGAGTTCGACGCCATGCCGCAGAGCGCGATCGCCGAACTCGCGAACATGATCACCGGGCAGGCCGGCATCGCCCTCGAGCGGAACGGCTTCCCGAGCGACATGTCGCCGCCGGTGCTCCTCCTCGGCAAGGGGAGCAGCATCGCGACGCTGAATCTCACGCGGCTGGTCATCCCGCTCGTCGTCTCGTTCGGCGAATTCAACATCGACATCGCGATCAAAGAAGTCTGACGCCCGCCTAGAGCGTTGGCGCGGCGGGGGGTAGCATCCAGCCGTGAGCACCGAACGCCCCCGCCGACGCCGCCGGGTCGATGCCCCGGCTTCTTCGCTTCCGCGCCCCGCGGCAGCTGCAGCTGGCGCCACTGCCCCGGCGGCCCGCCGGCCGCAGCCGCATCACCACCAGCCGCGCGCCCACCACGTCACGCGGGATTACAGCTACGTCCGCCGCGACCTCCTCGGCATCCTCGTCGTCGGCCTCATCAGCCTCGCGTTCATCGGGGTGATGAGCTTCGTCGTCCAGTAGCGCTGCCGCGAACCGGCCGGTTCGCCCGTCAGCGCAGGCTCGCGTAGGCGAGGTAGGCAGCGATGCCGGCCGGGAGCGCGCCGTACAGCCACACTTGCGGCACGAGCACGGCCATCACCCCCCACGCCACGAGAATGCCCGCAATGGCGAAGCTCACCACGGCAGGGCCGCGCTTCCGCCCGGTCGCGAACTCCAGCACCCGCGTGAAGGCGTACCCCAGCCCGGCGCCCACGAAAATCGCGAAGAAGCCGAACGTGAACGGCAGCAGGACGAGGCCCCAGATGAGGCCCATCACCACGCCGCCGATGAGCGAGGCGGCGGCGGCGCGCGCCATCCCGCCCGCGGTGAGGGTGTAGATCGGGTTCTTCGCGATTTTCGCGCAGTCGCGGCAGCGCGCCCCGACCGGCGTCTGCACGAGGCAGCGCGGGCAGATGGGCGTGCCGCACCGGCTGCAGCGGAGCGCCGTTTCGACGCCGGGGTCGCGCGGGCACATCACGACCGTGCCGGGCGGCGGCGCGTCGGCGGCCGGGGCCGGCGCCGTGAGCACCGTGCCGCCGTTCCGGCGCGCGTCGTACTCCGCGCGCCGCCTGGCATCGCCGAGGACGTCCCACGCCGCTTCGAGCAGGCGCCGGCGCTCGCGGACGGCCGGGTCCGGGTCGGCCGCGTACCTCGCGGAAAGGCTGCGGTAGGCCGCCTCGATCACCTCGCGGCTCGCGTTCGGCGACACCTCGAGCACTTCGTACCAGTCGGGCTGGCTCCCGTCGTTCTCCCCCGGCATTGCCCGATCGTACCGCCCCGGCGGTAAAGCGGAACGGAAAGGCGCGGTCAGCCGGCGCGGAGGCGCGCCTCGGCCGCCTCGGCCGCCTGCTCCAGCGGAACGGCAGCCTGCTCGCCCTCGCCCTCGAGCGGCTTCAACAGGGCGACGCCCTTCGCGAGCTCGTCCTCGCCGATGATGAGCGCGAGCCGCGCGCCCGCCGCGTTCGCCGAGCGGAGCTGCGCCTTGAACGAACGGCCGCCCTCGCCGATGACGGCGGCGATGCCGCGGTCCCGCAGCGCCGCGGCGAGCCGCACGGCGGCGGGCCCGGACCCTTCGCCGCGGTGCACGATGAAGGCCTCGGCCGCCGGCGCCGGTTCGAAGACGACGCCGTTCTTCTGCATTTCGAGGATGATCCGTTCGATGCCGGTGCCGAACCCGATGCCCGGGGTGGGCGGCCCGCCCAGCAGCTCGACGAGGCCATCGTAGCGCCCCCCGCCGCCGATCGTGCCCTGCGCCCGCTCGTCGTCGTCCGGCACGACCTCGAAGACCGTCCGGTTGTAGTAATCGAGGCCCCGCACGAGCAGCGGGTCGACCGCGAATCTGACGCCGGCCGCTGCGAGGGCTGCCTGCACCGCCTCGTGGTGTTCGCGCGCCGCCGGGCTCAGCTGGTCGACCAGTTTCGGCGCGGCCTCCTTGTAGGGCAGGTCCCGCTCGTCTTTGCTGTCGAGCAGCCGCAGCGGGTTCCGCTCGAACCGGCGCTGGCTGTCCTCCGAAAGCCGTCCGAGGAACGGCCGGTAGTACTCCTTCAGCCGCTCGACGTAGGCGCGGCGCGGCTCGAGGTCGTCGAGTGAGCCGAGCCGGACGGTGATGCCGCGGATGCCGAGCATGCCGTAGAGCCGCCAGAGCATGGTGATGACCTCGGCATCGACGAGCGGGTCGGCCGAGCCGAGCACCTCGGCATCGAACTGCGTGTGCTGGCGGTAGCGGCCCTTCTGCGGCCGGTCGTACCGGAACATCGGGTGGGTGGTGTAGAGGCGGACCGGCTGCGGCCAGCTGCCCATCCCGTGCTCGAGGTAGGCGCGGACGATGGCCGGGGTGCCCTCCGGCGTGAGCGCGAGCCGGTCGCCCCCGCGGTCTTCGAAGACGTACATCTCCTTTTCGACGATGTCCGTCGTGTCGCCGCTGCCCTTCTCGAAGACGCCGGCGTCTTCGAACATCGGCGTGTCGACCCGCTGGAAGCCGTGGAGCCGGGCCACCTCGCGCACGGCATCGAGCACAGCCTGCCAGTAGGGCTGCATCGCGGGCAGCACGTCCTGCGTGCCGCGGGGGGCCTGGAAACGGGGCATGGGGCCGTCCTGACGAGCGGGGGTGACAGCATGTTAGGATAAGAAGAAGGATTGCCCCGGCAAAGAGGCCGCTGCCCATGTCCGTGAGCCCTGGAGAGCCCGCCGTAGCCAGCGTCAGCATCGACGCCCTGCTCGCGCGCGCCAGCCAGTACCTCCCGGCCGACCGCCTCGACATCATCCGCGACGCCTTCGATTTCGCCGCCCGCCACCACGAGGGGCAGTTCCGCAAGACGGGCGACCCGTATATCACGCATCCCGTTGCCGTCGCCGAGCTCGTCGCCAACCTCGAACTGGACCACCTCGCTATCGCTGCCGCCCTGCTCCACGACGTGCAGGAAGACTGCGGCGTCCGCAACGAAGAGATCGCCGAGCGGTTCGGCCCGCGGGTCGCGAAGCTGGTCGACGCGCTCACGAAGCTCGACAAGCTGCCGATGAACGTGGCCGACCTGGACCCGATGCGCGGCACCACGCAGGCCCAAAACCTCCGGAAGATGTTCCTCGCGATGGCCGAGGACCTGAGCGTCGTCCTCATCAAGCTCTGCGATCGGCTGCACAACATGCGGACGCTCTGGGCCTTCCCGCCGGAGAAGCAGCGGCGCATCGCCCTCGAGACGCAGGAGATTTTCGCCCCGCTCGCCAGCCGCCTGGGCGTGTGGCAAATCAAGTGGGAGCTCGAAGACCTCGCCTTCCGCTACCTCGAACCGGAGAAGTACCGCGAAATCGCGGAGCTGCTCGCCTCGAAGCGCGTCACGCGCGAGCGCGTCATCGCCGAGGCGTCGGTCATCCTCAAGGAGCACCTCGAGGCCGCCGGCATCAAGGCCGAAGTGACCGGCCGGGCGAAGCACATCTACAGCATCTACCAGAAGATGCGCCGCTATTCGGCGCAGTCGAAGAGCTTCGACCAGATCTACGACCTCCTCGCGATGCGCGTCTTCGTCGATACGGTCTCCGAGTGTTACCACGCGCTCGGCGTCATCCATGCGCTCTGGCGGCCGATTCCCGGCCAGTTCGACGACTACATCGGGAACCCGAAGGACTCGATGTACCAGTCGCTCCACACGACGGTCGTCGGCCCCGGCGGAAGGCCGCTCGAAATCCAGATCCGCACGTGGGAGATGCACCGGGTCGCCGAATACGGCGTGGCTGCCCACTGGCGGTACAAAGAGGGCGGGAAGCAGGCCGGCCGGGACGAGGAGCGGATCGCGTGGCTGCGGCAGCTCATCGAATGGCAGCGTGACCTCGCCGGCGCCGACGAATTCGTCGAATCAGTCAAGACCGACATCTTCCACGACCAGGTTTTCGTCTATACCCCGAAGGGCGACGTCCTCGACCTCCCCGCGGGCGCGACGCCGCTCGATTTTGCCTACCGCATCCACACCGACCTCGGCCATCAGACGGTCGGCGCCAAGGTCAACGGCCGCATGGTGGCGCTCAACTCGCCGCTGAAGACCGGCGACGTGGTCGAAATCCTCCGCAGCCGCACGAGCAAAGGCCCCTCGCGCGACTGGCTGAACCAGAACCTCGGCTACATCCGGACGGCGCACTCCCGCGAGAAGATCCGGCAGTGGTTCCGCAAGCAGGAGCGGGCGGAAAACATCGAGCGCGGCCGCGAGATGCTCGAGAAGGAGCTGAAACGGCTCGGCTGGGACGTCGCCGAGCGGCAGGAGCAGCTGCTCCAGCTGTTCAACTTCACCACCTGGGAGGACTTCCTCGCGGCCATCGGCTATGGCGGTGTCAGCACGAACAGCATCGCCCGCAAGGTGGCCGCGGTCATCGAGCGGGAGGAGGCCGAGGCCGAGGAGCCGCCCGAGCTGCCGCAGAAGCAGGAGCCCGCGAAGCTCGGCGGCCCGGGGATGCGCGTGCTCGGCGTCGGCAACCTGCTCACCACCATGGCCCGCTGCTGCAACCCCGTTCCCGGCGACCAGATCGTCGGCTACGTCACCCGCGCGCGGGGCGTCACCGTCCACCGCGCCGATTGCCTCAACATCCTCAACGAAGCCGAGCGCGAACGCATCGTCGAGGTCGAGTGGGGCACCGTGACGCGCACGTACCCGGTCTCCATCCGCATCGAAGCGTGGGACCGGGTCGGCCTGCTGCGCGACATCACGACGGTGGTGACCGACGAGAAGGTCAACATGGTCGGCGTGCGGACCATCGAGAACGGCGACGGCTCGGTCACCATCACCACCACGCTGGAGACGACCGGCATCGAACAGCTCTCGCGGCTCCTCGCGCGTATCGAAATCGTCCGGGGCGTCCGCTCCGTGGAGCGGGTGCAGGAGCGGCGGCGGAAGCCGCTCCCCGAAGAAGCGCCCGTCCAGCTGCGGCGCACGGCGCCCTGATTCAGGCGACACGCCGGCTCCCCACGGTCATCTGAAGGCCGCGGTCCCGCCGCGCAGGCGTCAGCCGCTGGGGCTGCTGCCGCGGGCGAAACCGCCGTGCGCCGACGCGCGGGCGGCGGTCGACCCAGGCTTCGGCCACCATCGCGCTGAGAATGCCGAGCGCCGAGCCGATGAGGATGAGGTCGACGAGGACCGTGAGGACCGGGTTGACCATGATGCGCACATCCGTTCGAAAGGTGGCCAAAGCCTAGGCGAACGGATGTGCGGATGTCAACACATATGTTCGAAACTCGTCAGCAGGTGTCGCGGCAGCCCGCTGGCGTATACTCCGCGCCATGCCGCGCGCCCGCTCGCCGTTCCTCGCTCCCTCGGACGCCGCCCTCGAATTCGGCCGGCAGTACGCGGTCGTCCTCCAGCGCTGGGCCGACCTTTTCGCGGCCGCCAGCGCGCTGGTCGAGGCGAACGTGCGGCTCGGCGAGCTGGCCGCCGACGCGGCGGTTGAGTTCGACGCATGGCTGCAGCGCGCGCGCGAAGCTCCGTTCGCGTGGGCCAGTCCGGAGGCGTTCCAGCGGTTCATGGAGTCGTTCGCCGCGCCCGCCGGGAAGCGGCCGCCGGGCGGCTGAGCACTACTCCAGCCGCGCCCGGTACTGGATGCTCTCCGCCATGTGGGCGGGCCCGATCTGCTCCGACCCGGCCAGGTCGGCGACCGTCCGCGCCACCTTCAGTACCCGGTGGAAGGCGCGCGCCGAGAGGTTGAGCCGCTCGACCGCCCGCTTCAGCAGTTCGGCCGCGGCCGGCTCGAGCGCGGCTTGCGCGAAGTCGCGCACCTGCGCCGGCGACATCTCGCCGTTCGTCGCGGTCCGCGTGCCGGCGAAACGGGCGGCCTGCACGTCGCGCGCGGCGGCCACGCGCGCCCGCACCGACCCCGAGGGTTCGCCGCGCGCTGCGGCGGTCAGCTTCTCCAGCGGGACGCGCGGCACGTCGACGAAGATGTCGATGCGGTCCATGAGCGGGCCGCTGAGGCGGCGCTGATACCGCCCGACGACTGCGGGCGGGCAGGTGCAGGGGCGCTCGGGGTCGCCGAGGTAGCCGCAGGGGCAGGGGTTGAGCGCGGCGCAGAGCATGAAGCTCGCCGGGAACGTCACCGCCTGCTTCGCGCGGCTGATGGTGACGGTCTTGTCCTCCAGCGGCTGGCGCAGCATCTCGAGGACGTGCGGGTCGAACTCCAGCAGCTCGTCGAGGAAGAGGACGCCGCGGTGGGCGAGGGTGATTTCGCCGGGCCGCGGCACGGAGCCGCCGCCGACGAGTCCGGCGTTCGAAATCGTGTGGTGCGGCGACCGGAACGGCCGGCTGCCGACGAGCCCCGTGCCCGGCGGCAGCAGCCCCGCGACGCTGTAGATGCGCGTGACTTCCATCGCCTCGGCCGCCGTGAGCGGCGGGAGGATGCCCGGCACGGCCCGCGCGAGGAGCGTCTTGCCGCTGCCCGGCGGCCCCTTCATCACGACGTTGTGGCCGCCTGCGGCGGCGACTTCGAGCGCGCGCTTCACGTGCTCCTGTCCGACGATGTCGGCGAAGTCCGTGACGGCGGCCGCCAGCGGGTCCTCCGCCGGTTCGCCGCGGCCCGCGAACTGCGGCAGCGCGACTGCGCCGTTCAGGTGGGCGGCGAGCGCGCCCAGCGACGGGACCGGGTAGACCTCGAGACCTTCGACCAGGGCGGCTTCGGCGGCGTTCTCGGCGGGCACGAACGCGCGGCGGATGCCGCGGGCCGCAGCCGTCATCGCCATCGGCAGCACGCCGCGCACGGGCCGCACGTCGCCGGTGAGCGCCAGCTCGCCGAGGAAGACGGCGTCGGCCGGCTCCGTAGCGACCTGCCCGGAGGCGAGCAGGATGCCGACGGCGATCGGCAGGTCGTAGGCCGGCCCCTCCTTCCGGAGGTCTGCCGGCGCGAGGTTCACGGTGATGCGGTTGTTCGCTGGCCAGGCGAGGCCGCTGTTCCGGATGGCCGCCCGGACGCGCTCCCGCGATTCCTGCACGGCCGCATCGGGCAGGCCGACGACGGTCATCGCCGGCAGCTGGGCGCGGGTGATGTCGATTTCGACCTCGACGAGCTCGCCATCGAGCCCGACGACCGCACAGCTCAGGACGCGGGCGAGCATCGGCGGATTGTAGGCAGCCCCCGGGCCCAGGGGTCAACTGGCGCGCAGGCGGTCGTACGCCTCGACGACGCGGCCGAGCCGGGCGATGCCTTCTTCGATGGCGGCCTCATCCAGGCTGGAGTAGCCGACGACGTACGACGCGCCGGGCGGCGGCTCGCCGGCGTAGTAGGTGTGCGCGCTGTGGAGGCCGACGCCGACCGCGCGGGCGCCTTCGACGATCGCGCGGCCGTCGTCTACGCCCCGGAGCTCGAGCATCACGTGGATGCCGCTTTCGGTGCCGCGGACGGCCGCGCGCTCCCCGAGGTGCCGGCCGATAGCGGCCAGCAGGGCCTCCAGCCGCCGCGCGTAGACCCGCCGCATCCGCCGCAGGTGGCGTTCGAAATGGCCTTCTTCGATGAAAGCGGCGAGCACGGCCTGGTAGAGCAGCGCCACGTGCCGGTCGGTGAGCCACTTCGCCCGCGCGAACGCGGCCTGGAGGTGCGGCGGCGGGACGAGGTAGCCGAGCCGCAGCGCCGGCAGCAGCACCTTCGACATGGTGCCGGTGTAGACGACGCGGCCCGATTCATCGAGCCCCTGGAGGCAGGCGAGCGGCCGGCCGGCGTAGCGGAACTCGCTGTCGTAGTCGTCTTCGATGATGGTGGCGCCGGTCCGCCACGCCCAGGCCAGCAGCTCCAACCGGCGCGCCGCCGAGAGCACCGCGCCCGTCGGGAACTGGTGCGACGGCGTGACGTAGACGACCCGCGCCCGTTCCGGGAGCTCGGCAACCACGATGCCCTCTTCGTCGACGCGGACCGGCACCACCTCGGCGCCGGCGGCCTCGAAGACGGCGCGCGCGCCGGTGTAGCCCGGCTCCTCCATCGCCACGGCGTCGCCGGGGTCGAGCAGAATCCGCGCCGCGAGGTCGAGCGCCTGCTGCGAACCGTTCACGATGACGAGGTCGTCGGCCGAGCACCGGACGCCGCGGCTCCGCTGGAGGTAGCGGGCGAGCGCGCTGCGCAGCGCCGGCAGGCCTTCCGCCGGGCCGTAGCCGAGCAGTTCCGCCGGCGGGTAATCGAGGATGCGCCGCGTCAGTGAGCGCCACTCTGCGAGGGGAAACTCAGCGAACGACGGCGAGCCGTAGCGGAAGTCGTAGGGCAGGCGGCCGTGCCCCATCGGGGGCACCGGGTCTTCGGCCGGGAGCCTGCGCGCGAACGCGGAGTACTCGGCCGGCTGCGCGGGGAGCAGCGCGCCCGGCAGCGAAGGGGCGGCGTCCGGGCGCCGGGCGCGGAACGCCCGGTCCGGGAGCTCCGGCGCGACGAACGTCCCGGAACCGTGCCGCGCGACGAGGTAGCCCTCGGCCGTGAGCTGGTCGTAGGCCTCGAGGACCGTGTTGCGCGCGATGCCGAGCGCCCGCGCCACGGCGCGGGTGGCCGGGAGCCGTTCCCCCGGCTGGAACCGCCCGTCGAGGATGGCCCGCCGCAGCCCCTCGGCGAGCCGCACGTAGGCCGGCTGGCCCGGCAGCTCCGGCAGGTCGATGACCACGTCCATGGCTCCACCCTTCCCCCGCGAAGTGGCCCTTCAACCGATGCCGCGCGGGAGACGATCGTAGGGCCATGGACGACTTGTGGATATCTCCGGTCCGGCACGTTCCTGCCACACTGCTGGCAGCAGCGGGCGCCTGGCTGCTGGCGACGGGGCTGCTGCTGGGCAGGCGGGGGCTCCTCCTGGCGAGCCGGTCCGAGCCCGGCGGCAACTGGCTGCTGATGCGGGGCATCCGGCGGCTCACCCAGGGCGCTGCGCTCGCGGCCATCGGCCTCGGCTGGACGTTCCAGTGGCCCGTCGCCATCGCTGCGGGGCTCCTCTTCGGCTTCGAAGAGCTGATCGAGACGAGCATCGCCGCGGCTGCGCTGCGCGACGAAGCGGAGCGCGAATCGGCGGCCCGGGCGGGAAGCCCCCGCGCGTGACCCACCGGCGGCGCGGGGCCTCGCCGGCGTGCCCTGCTAGGGGCCGCCGATGCGCGCTTCGATCCAGGGGACGATGAGGTCGAGCAGCCGCTCGCGCGGGTCGGCGAGCTTCCGCCCCTCATCGCCGACCGGGTTCAGGTAGTGGTCGGCCCACTCCAGCGTGAGCAGCTGCTTATCGGCCGCGCCGCTCTTCTCCAGGATCTCCTGCTGTTCGGAGGGGAAGATGTCGCAGTCGCCGTCGGCGAAGACGACCAGGGTCGGCACGGTCACATGGCGGATTGTGTCCGGGAGGTCGGCCTGGGAGCTGGTTCCGCTCCAGGTGCTCAGCCAGCCACGCGGCGTCATCACGCGGGCGAGCCCGCCGTAGCCGTAGTTCCCGATGATCGGGTCGCCGGGCGAAAAGATGCTGCCGAGCGGCCGCCGGCTCGGGTCGATCGTTGGGTCGAGGTAGGCCGGGTTCGCGAGGGTGCGGTAGATGACCATGTACCGCCCGAGCCGCGCCCGCCGCGCGATGAGCCCCCGCGCGGCCGGGGGAAGCGCCGCGAACCGATCGGAGCGGAGTTCGCCCCGGAAGTAGGCGTGCTCGGCGAGGTATTCGCGGGCGATGGCGTCCAGCCGCAGGCTCCGCTCGCGCTGCCGCCGCCGGTATTCGGCGAGCCACGCCGGGTCGTAGCGGCTCGGCTCAGGGTAGGGCCGGTAGCCGTTCTCCGGGTTGTACATGTCCCAGGCCGGGTCGTAGCTCGCCGGGTCGGACTCGTTCGTCACGCTCGGGTCGAGCACGTTCAGCATGAAGCGGCCCTCGCCGAGGTGGGCGGCGACCGCGATGTAGAGGTCGCCCGGCGGCATCTCCTCGGCGGCGAGGTCGATCGGCTCTCCGGAGGGCGTCGAGGAGAGGCGCTCGGCCGGCGGGCGCGAGGCCTGCGACTGGTAGAACGCGAGCAGCGAGCCGCCGCCCGAATTGCCGAGCAGCACGATCCGCTCGAAGCCCCGCTCCCGCAGCCAGCGCATCCCGGCGGCGATGTCGAGCAGCAGCCGCTCGTGCACCATATCAGTGTCGTTGTTCAGGTAGCGGCTGTTCTGGCCGAAGACGGCGTAGCCGCGGGCGGTGAGGCCGGGAACGACATAATGCCGGGTGAATTCGCCCCGCGGGTGCACGAGGTAGACCGCCGTGCGCGGCTCATGCCGGGGAGGGAGGTAGAGGATGCCGAAGCTCTGCGCGGTGTCGCTGGCTTCGAGGTAGACGACCTCGCGACGGACGGCAGGGTCGAGCGCGCTGAACGAAAAGGGGAGGCGGCGGCCGCGGGATTCGAGCGGGTGCGACATGCGCGGCATCCTAGCACCGCCGCGCGGCCGCCTGCAGCCTAGCGCGGCGCCCGGCGGTCGATCTCCTTCGCGACCAGCTCTCGCGCCGCCTTCGCCGCCGCCGGGTCGTTCCCCAGCGTGTACACGATGACGATGGCGCGGCCCATCCGGTAGGCGTCGGAATAGACGAGGTTGCCCTGCGCGTCCGGCTTCGCCGTGACGTAACTGCGCGCCTCGTCGGCCTCGTAGACCGGCTGGCCGTCGGTTTGCACGGTGCCGGGGCCGAAGAGGTCCGGCGGCGGGTTGCGGAGCGCGTCGGCGATGGCGGCGAACTGCGCCTTCGCGGCGTCGGCGGCAGGGAGGAGGTTCACTTCGATGCGGACGCTGGAGACGCCCGGCTTCGAACCGGCAAAGATGGCGATGAAGGCGTCCTGCTCCGGGGTGAGCGCGGGCAGCTTGCCGCTCGCCTCGAGGCGGAACCCCTCGCCGGAGAGGTCGGGAACGAGGTCGGCAGCGGTCGCGGCGGCGGCTGCCGTCGGGCTCGCGGTGCTGTCGCCGCCCTTGCCGCCGCAGGCCGCTGCCGCCCCGGCGGCGATCAGGAGAAGGCCCGCGGCAGCGAGGCGAACTGCACGATGACCTCGGCCGCCTGCCCGGGCGAAAGCCGGTCGGTATTGATGCACAGGTCGTAGGTGCTCGGAGTCAGCCATCCGGTGTCGTAGAAGCGGCGGAAGTACTCCAGCCGCTCGTTGTCGGTCCTTTCGATGATCTTGAGGGCTTCCTTTTCGTCGACGCCCATCCCGGTCATGATGCGCCGGGCGCGGTATTTGGGCGAGCCCGTGACGAGGGCGCGCACGGCATCGGCCCGGTCGCGGAGGATGACCTGCGCTGCGTGGCCGACGATGACACACTCGCCCCGGTCGGCGAGGTCGCGGATGACCTGCTCGAGGAACCGCCGGTAATCGGCCGAGGTGTACAGCGGGCTCGCGGTGAGCGGCACCGGGTCGGCCCAGCCCGCCGCCGGCATCGCCGGGTTCCGCGCGAGGGCTTCGAGGATGCGCGTCAGGAGGGACGGCGTGTGCTCGGCTTCGGAGACGGTCTCCGGCGAGACGCCGGCCTCGGCCGCCGCCTCCTGGATGACCTGGTAGTCGACGTACCGGAACCCCAGGCGGTCCGCGACGGCCCGGGCGACCTCTTCGCCTGCCGTGCCGACCTGCCGTGAGATGGAGATGACCCGCGTCGCCATGCGCGCGCTCCCTGGAAGTGTTCGCCGGCGGCATTGTAGCGCCGGCTGCCCGGGGCGCAGGTCAACGTGAACCGGGGCCGGCAAGATTGCCGGCCCCGGCCCCGCGGGAAGTGCCGTTGCGGACGGGTTGGCGCCCGTCTCAGGCGTCGAACGGGCCCGCGACGCTCTCGAAGCGCGCGAGCAGGTAGGGATCGAACCGGTTGCCGGCAAGCCCCCGCATGATTTCGAAGGCTTCCGAGCGGGGCAGGGCCCGGCGGTAGGGCCGGTCGTTCGTGAGCGCGTCGAACGTTTCGCACATGCCGATGATCTGGGCTTCGACCGGGACTTCGCTCCCCTCGAGCATGCCGGGGTAGCCTTTGCCGTCGATGCGCTCGTGGTGGCAGCCGACCCACCAGGCGGCGGCGCCCAGCCCGGGAATCTCGCCGAGGATGTCGCGGGCGTAGATGGGGTGCATCTGCACCGCCGACATCTCGTCCACGCTCAGGATGTCCGGCTTGCGGAGGAAGCGGGCCGGAACGCCGAGCGTGCCGATGTCGTGGAGCAGCGTCGCCACCTTGAGGAGGTCGGCGCGGCGCTCGGTCATGTCGCAGTGCAGCGCCACCTTGCGCGCGAGGTCGGCGACCCGGCGCCCGGCGCCCTCCGCGCGGCCGTTTCGGACGTCGATGACGTCGGCGAGCACACCGAGCAGCTCGAACAGCTCATCGCGGCCGAGGATGCCGCCGTAGTTGAGCGCCATCAGCCCCGGGCCGAGGTCGTTGTCGTAGAGGCCGAGCCAGAAATCGTCGCGCGAGGCGATGACGGCCATCCGCTCGGCGAGGTCGGGGTCGAGCTCCTGCCCGGCCATATCGCGCAGGAGGGCGGGTCCGCTCCGGCGCAGCGCGAGCGGCGGCGCGTCGGCATCGAGGAGCGTTTCGAAACGGTCGGCGAGGGCGACGATGCGGCTGACGAGCGGCGTCTCCGGCCCGGGGACGGCGCCCGGCCGCCCGGAGCCGTCCCAGCAATCGTGGTGGCCGAGGACTGCGCGCGCGACCGCCTCCGAGAAGCCCATCCGGCGCGCGACGTCCGCGCCCGTCTCGCAGTGCCGCGCGATGGCGTCGATGATTTCGGACCAGCCGCCCTGGGGCGGGCGCTCCGGCGGCGCAGGGCGGCGCCCGTCGGCCGCCCACCGGCGGGCGGGCCGCGCCACAGGCAGCGCGACCGGCTCCATCACCGCCATGCCGATGTCGTGCAGGAGGCAGCCGAAGTAGACCTCCTCGATCCGGGCGGGCTCCAGGCCGAGGTCGCTCGCGAGGTAGACGCCGATATAGGCGACGCGCTGGGCATGGCCCGGCTTCCGGCCCTCGGCGAGGTCGAACGCCCGGCTGAGCGCACCGAGCACGGCGCCGCGGCTGAGGCGGGGCACCCCCGAGAGCCCGGTGTCTTCGTACAGCGACGGATCGAGAAAGTCCGCCTTGACCGTCTGGATCTGCGCCTTGGAAGCCATGATTCCCCGTATCCCGCAGGTAGCAGGGCGTATTCGGAATATCGGCCCCGCTCCCGTGGACGTGCAGGGAAGGGCAGGTGACGGGGACGGGAAATAGGGAAGAGTCGTAGGCCGTATCGGGAGAGGCGGCAGCCGGGCGGGGCCGTTCGCGCCTGCACGACTTTGCGAAAGGGCGTACACTTTGGCTAACGCGCACGGTGTGCCTTTGCGCCCGCCGGTCCGCATCATCCCATCCAGGCGAACGACAGCGCAGATGGACCGCACCCGGCTCAGCCGGTTCGTCAATCAACGCCTCTCCGAGCTGACCCTCAGCGAGCCAGCCACCGTTTCGCCATTCATCCCCGTTCGCCAGGCCGTCGACGCGATGAACCGTTTCGGCACCACCTGCGTGCTCGCTGTGGAGCAGGGCGAGTTGCGGGGCATCTTCACGGAGCGCGACGTCCTTACGAAATGCATGGTGGATGGGTTCGATTGGGACCAGCCGCTCGATGCTTCGGTGCTCACGAAGCAGCCCCGGGTGATTGCCTCCACAGGGACGGTGGCCGAAGCAATCGCCCTGATGCAGCAGCATCACTACCGGAACCTGCCCGTGGTGGAGGGCGGCCGCGTGGTTGGGGTGTTGCGGCTCGGCGACCTCCTGCGGGACCTCGCAGAGGCCTACCCCGAAGACGTCCTGAACCTGCCTCCTCGCCCTCACCAGGTGATGGAGCAACCAGAGGGTGGATAGAAGCAGAGATTCATGACTACCGAAACGCAGCTCAAGCCTGAACACCACGTCGAAGAGCTCGAACGCGTCACCATCCGCTTCGCCGGCGACTCCGGCGACGGGATGCAGCTCACCGGGACGCAGTTCACCCGCACCGCCGCCGTCTTCGGCAACGACCTCGCGACGCTTCCCGATTTCCCCGCCGAGATCCGCGCGCCCGCCGGCTCGCTCCCGGGCGTCTCCGGCTTCCAGATCTCCTTCGCCAGCACCGAAATCTACACCCCCGGCGACCGGCCCGATGTCCTCGTCGCTATGAATCCCGCCGCGCTGAAGACGAACCTCGGCGACCTCAAGCCGGGCGGCCTCCTCATCGTCGACAAAGACGAATTCGAGCCGACCAACCTGAAAAAGGCCGCCTACGAGTCGAACCCGCTCGAGGACGGCTCGCTCGCCGGCTACCAGGTCGTGCCCATCGCCATCACGCGGCAAAACGAGCTCGCCCTCGAGGGGCTCCCGCTGAGCGCCAAGGACAAGTTCCGCTGCCGCAACTTCTACGCCCTCGGGCTCATCCTCTGGCTGTACGGCCGCACCCTCGACACCACCATCAAGTGGGCGACCGAGCAGTTCAAGCGCCGGCCCGACATCCTCGAAGCGAACCTGCGCGCCCTCCGCGCCGGCTACAACTTCGGCGAGACGACCGAACTCTTTCGCGTCCAGTACCGCGTCCCGCCGGCCAAGGTGCCGCCCGGCACGTACCGCCACATCAGCGGCAACGAGGCGACGGCGCTCGGCTTCGTCGCGGCCTCGGTCCTCAGCGGGCTGCCGCTCTTCTACGGCAGCTACCCCATCACGCCCGCGAGCGACATCCTCCACGAGCTCTCGAAGCTGAAGAACTTCGGCGTGAAGACGTTCCAGGCCGAGGATGAGATCGCGGCCATCGGCGCCGCCATCGGCGCGGCCTACGGCGGCCATCTCGGCCTCACCGGCACGAGCGGCCCCGGCCTCGCCCTCAAGAGCGAAGCGCTCAACCTCGCCGTCATGACGGAGCTGCCCATCGTCGTCATCGACGTCCAGCGCGCGGGCCCGTCGACCGGCATGCCGACGAAAACCGAACAGGCCGACCTCCTGCAGGCGATGTTCGGACGCAACGGCGACAGCTACGTCGCCATCGTCGCGCCGTGCACCCCGTCGGACTGCTTCATCATGGCGATCGAGGCGTTCCGCATCGCGCTCAAGCACATGGTGCCGGTCGTCTTCCTCTCCGACGGCTACCTCGGGAACGGCTCCGAGCCGTGGCGCATCCCGGATATCTCCGAACTGCCGCGCATCGAGTGGAAGTACGCCGAGCCGCAGGAAGGGAAGTTCAACCCCTACCTGCGCGACCCGAAGACGCTCGCCCGGCCGTGGGCAGTGCCCGGCCAGAAGGGGCTCGAGCACCGCATCGGCGGCCTCGAAAAATCCGGCGAGACCGGCGACATCAGCTACGACCCGCGCAACCACCACGAGATGACGCTCGCCCGCAAGGCGAAAGTCGACCGGATCGTGGACGACATCCCGCTCCTGCAGGTCACCGGGCCGGAGGAGGGCGACCTCCTCGTGCTCGGCTGGGGCGGCACCTACGGCTCCATCACGAGCGCCTGCGAGAACGCCCGCAAGCGGGGCCTCAGCGTCGCCTCCGCCCACCTGCGCTACCTGAACCCGTTCCCGGCGAACCTGCCCGAGGTGCTCAAGCGGTACAAGAAGGTGCTCATCCCCGAGCTGAACACCGGCCAGCTCGCCCTCCTCATCCGCGGCCGCTTCCTCGTCGATGCCGTCAGCTTCAACAAGATCTCCGGCCAGCCGTTCAAGATCGCCGAGATCGAAGGGAAGATCGACGAAGTGCTCGGCCTTCGCGACGAATACGTCCTCGAGTTCACCCGCAGCGCCGGGGTCAGTGGAGGCTGATATGACCGCTCCGACCGCACCCAACGATGGCCTCATCTCGCCCGACCTCCCGGTGCTCACCCGGAAGGACTTCGTCACCGACCAGGAAGTCCGCTGGTGCCCCGGCTGCGGCGACTACTCGATCCTCGCCCAGATGCAGAAGATGCTTCCCGAGCTCGGCATCGCCCGCGAGAACATCGTCTTCATCAGCGGCATCGGCTGCTCCAGCCGGTTTCCCTACTACGTCAACACCTACGGCTTCCACAGCATCCACGGACGCGCGCCGACCATCGCCACGGGCCTGAAGACGGCGCGGCCGGAGCTCACTGTCTTCGTCATCACGGGAGACGGCGACGGCCTCAGCATCGGCGGCAACCACCTGCTGCACGCGATGCGCCGGAACATCGACCTCAACATCGTCCTCTTCAACAACCGCATCTACGGCCTTACCAAAGGGCAGTACTCGCCGACCTCGGAGTTCGGGAAGATCACCAAGTCGTCGCCCTACGGCACGACCGAGCGGCCGCTGAACCCGATCCGCATCGCGCTCGCCGCCGGGGCCACGTTCGTCGCGCGCTCTGTCGACCGGGATACGAAGCACCTCGAGGAGATGCTCTACCGGGCGGCGAAGCACCGCGGCGTCTCCTTCGTCGAGGTCTACCAGAACTGCAACATCTTCAACGACGGCGCCTTTGCCGCCTTCGCCGAGAAGGAAGTCCGCGCTGAGCGGATGATCTATCTCGAGCACGGCAAGCCGCTCCGCTTCGGTAAGAACAACGAGCACGGCATCCGGCTCAACGGCTTCACACCCGAAATCGTGGAGAACGCCGAGAGCGACGAGGGCCTGCTCGTCCACGACGCCCACGCCGAGAACATCACGCTCGCGAACATCCTCGTCGGCATGGATTACCCCGAATTCCCGGTGCCGATCGGCGTCTTCCGCGACGTCGACGCGCCGACGTTCGACCAGCTCGTCCAGCAGCAGGTCGACGAGGCGATCGCGAAGGGCCGCGGTTCGCTCGAAGAAGCCCTCCGCGCCGGGGAGACGTGGGTCGTCGAATAGGCATCGCCGGCGAGCATCGCCGTTCTCCGGAATCTGCTATCGTCGGGGTCTCGCACGAGGCCCCGGCGCCGTTTCCGGGGCCCGCCGGAGGAGGGATGCGCCATGGCGACCGAACCCGCCAACGTCATCATCTGCCCGAGCTGCGGCGCCGAGAACATCGAGGGCGCCGATATCTGCGAGCGCTGCCTGATGGACCTGAGCAGCATCGACGTCCCCGAGGCGGCCCAGGTCCTCAAGGAATCCGACCTCACCCTGCCGATCGCCGCCGTCCGCTGGAGCAAGCCGGTCACCGTCCAGGCAGGCGCCAGCGTCCGTGAGGCCATCCGCCTCATGCAGGAGCAGCGGAGCGGCGCCGTCGTCGTCCTCCGGGGACGGGAAATCGCGGGCATCTTCACGGACCGCGACGTCGTCGCGAAGGTCGCGCGCGACCCGGCGGCGCTCGACCGGCCGGTGGATACCGTGATGACGCCGGACCCGGTGGTGCTGCGCGACGACGACATGATGGCCTACGCGCTGAACAAGATGGGCGTCGGCGGCTTCCGCCACATCCCCGTCGTGCGGGACGGCGAACTCGTCGGCATGCTCACCGGGCGCGACGTGCTCAACTGGGTGATGGGCCGCTACTTCGATTGAGCGGCACCGGCTTCGGTCACCTCTGCCCGCCGTCGATGGATTCATGGGGCTCGCGTATGGCTCGCGAGGGGCGTATGCTCGATCCATAGTTGCACCCTATCGATGGGGGCAGAGCCATATGGAACTCGCCCAGCTCGAAGCGTTCATCACGGCCGCGGATTGCGGCAGCTTCAGCCGCGCCGCCGAGCTGCTCAACGTCGCCCAGCCGTCGCTCAGCAACCGGATCCAGGCCCTCGAGCGCGAAGTCGGCCAGCCGCTCTTCGAGCGGATGGGGCGCGGCGTGAAGCTCACGGATGCGGGCCGCGCCTTCCTGCCCTACGCCCAGCGCGTGATGCGCACCCTGAACGACGGCCTGATGATGCTCGAAGGCACCCGCGACGGCACGGCCGGCCGCCTCCTCATCGGCACCGCCCCGGCCGTCGGCACGTACGTCCTGCCCCGCCTGCTCAAGGTGTTCTGCGACACCCATCCCGGCGTCGACGTCCTCGTCCGCACCGGCCACAGCGACGAAATCCTCCAGCTCGTGCTCGATGACGACGTGCAGGTCGGCCTCGGCCGGCCGATCAACCACCCGGACGTCCGGACGGTCGTGCTCTACCGCGACGAACTCGTGCTCGTCGTCTCGGCCCAGCACCGGTACGCGAAGAAAGGCTCCGTCCGGGTCGAAGACCTCGCCGAAGACTCGCTCATCCTGTTCGACCGCGACTCCGGCTACTACGGCATGATCATGGGCCTCTTCCGCGACCTCGGCGTCGTGCCCCACCAGCAGATGCAGCTCGATTCGATCGAAGCGACGAAGAAGATGGTGGAGGCGAACCTCGGCATCGCGCTCCTGCCGGAGGTGTCGGTCGAGCGCGAGATCCGGCTCGGGACGCTCCACAAAGTCCACATCGAATCGGCCGAGCCGGTCCAGCGCGACATCGCCGTGATGTACCGGCGGAACAAGCCACAGTCCGGGCCGATGGCCGGCTTCCTCGACCTCCTCGGCGAAATTTACGGCGTCCGGCTGCCGCGCTGACCCGTGCTCATCGACCTGCACTGCCACACGCTCCCCCGCTCCGCGTGCAGCGCGCTCGACCCGCTCGAGCTCGCCCGGCTGGCCGCCGAGCGCGGGCTCGGCGGCATCTGCCTCACCGAACACGACCGCGCCTGGGATACGGATGCGCTCGAAGCGCTCCGCCGGGCTGCGCCGGTGCCGGTCTTCAGCGCGGCCGAGCTGACGACCGATCTCGGCCACGTCCTCGCCTTCGGCCTCCCGGCGAGCGCGTTCTCGGCCGAGGCGCGGGAGCTGGCGGCCGCGGCCGAGCGGCACGGCGCGCTGCTCTACCTGGCTCACCCGGCGCGCGACGGCCTCCTGCGGGTCACCCGCGAAACGGTGGACTACTTCGTCTCGGTCGAAGCGGCGAACGGCTCCGATTCCCGCCTCCAGAACATCGCCGCGGCCGGCCTCGCGAAGGGGTTCCGCCTGCCCGGCATCGGCGGGTCGGATGCGCACACCGCGGCGGAAATCGGCCGGGCGGCCACCCGGTTCGCCGCGCCGGTCCGCTCGGACGGCGACCTGCTCGACGCCCTCCGGGCCGGGGCTTACGAGGCCGTCCTGCTCGACGCCTGACCTGCCGGGGCGGTCAGCTGCCGGCTTCGCCGAGCCACGCCCGCGCGTGGTGCCGGTCGAACTGCTGGTGCAGGTTGAGCAGCGCCACGAAGTGCTCGAGCGCGTGCGCCAGCGCCCGCTCGGCCACCCATGCGAGGTCGACTTCGCCCGCGCCCGGCCACTCCGCCGTCCGGGTCCACTGCTCCGGCGTGAGCTCCTTGAAGTAGCCCACCGTCTGCTCGCGGGCCTTCATGAACGCCTCGGCCAGCTCCTCGATGTCGCCCTCTGGCCGGTAGTCGCGGGCCATGTGGGCTTCATCGTCCCAGTTTTCGAAGGCCGGCCGCTCCTCCGCGAGGATTCGCGGGATGCGGACGTGGAACACGTGCTGCTCGGCGGCGAGCAGGTGCGCGACGTGCTGATGCGGCGTCCAGCCGCCGCCCGGCGGCGTCTCGTGCTGCCACCGCCGAACGAGCCCCGAAGCCCAGTCCACCCCCTTCACGCTGAGCTGGAGGCGGGCCATCAGGGTCGGGTCGGGGATGCGTCGTTCCATCGCGGCACCTCGAAACACGGGGAGTTTCGCGCCGGCCTCGGGGAAATCCCGCGGCGTCCGCGCGATGCGAGCGTACTACCATCCGGACATGGCGATCGACCCGCTCGCCTCCGGGGCGCCGTCACCGCTCCACGTCGGCCTGCCGGCTGCGGGCCAGCACGCCCGCGCCCTGCGCGAGGGCAGCTTCGCGCGCGCGCTCGAGGCCGCGTCGTCGGAGGTGCTGCCGCCCGCCAGCCCGCGGGCGAGCCGCCCCGGCACGTCGGCCGGCGCGGCCTCGCGGGCGTTCGAACCGCACACACCCATCGTTTCGGCTGCGGAGAGCGCGGACCCCGACCGGTGGGACGGGCTGCTCAACCGGCTCGGCCAGAAGTACGGCGTCCCCCCGCTCTTCCTCAAGGCGGTGATGCTCATCGAGAGCGGCGGCCGCCCGGATGCCGTCGGCGACGGCGGGCACTCCGTGGGCCTCTTCCAGCTGCACGACCAGGGCTACGGCCACGGCATGGGCGACCTCCGCTTCGACCCGGAGGCGAACGCCGACCGCGCGGCGCGCGGCCTCGCGGCCTCGTGGCGGAAGGTGCAGGCCGCCGGCTACACCGGCGAATACGCCGTCCGCACCGCCTACGACGACACGTTCAACCCGGGCGGCGGCTTCGCCTACCAGGGCGATGCCCTCGTGCGCACCTACAACCGGCTGCTCCAGCAGCAGGGCCTCCCGCCCCTCTCCTGACACCCCGCCCCGGCCCTCCCCGGGTGGTATCATCGCCATGGGCGTGTCCCCGCGCGCCGCATCCGGGAGGTGACCTGTGGTAACGGCCGGGTATATCGAACGCTCCGTCACCGTCAACGGACTGAAGCTCGCCTACCAGGAATGGGGCGACCCGAACGCCCCGCCGATCGTGATGCTCCACGGTTTCGGCGTCTCCGGGCACATGTTCGATGAGTTCGCCGAGCGCATGCAGGACCGCTACCGGCTCCTCGCGCTCGACCAGCGCGGCCACGGCGACAGCGACTGGTCGGAAAGCGGCGACTACTCCCGCGAGGCGTTCGTCGAGGATCTCGAGGGCTTCCGCAAGGCGCTCGGCCTCGAGAAGTTCGTCCTCATCGGCCACTCGATGGGCGGCCTCAACGCCGTCTCGTACGTGAACCGCTACCCCGGCCACGCGACCGTGCTCGTCCTCGTCGACGTCGGCCCCGAATCCTCGAAGGAAGGCGTCGACAACATCGTCCGCTTCACGCGCGGGCCGGACGAGCTCGAGTTCGAAGAGTTCGTCCAGATGGCGCACCGGTTCAATCCGAGGCGCACGCTGGAGAACATCCGGGAGCGGATGCGCCATCGCCTGAAGCCGACGGACAGCGGCAAGTGGACGTGGAAGTTCGACAGGCGGTTCCGCCAGCCCGACAGCGGCCTCACCGTCGGCTGGCGGCTCAGCAGCGACGAGCTGTGGCAGCTCTTCCGCAACATCGACATCCCGACGCTGCTCGTGCGCGGCGCCGAGAGCGACGTCCTCTCAGCCGAAGTCGCCGAGCGCTGTGTGCAGGAGATGCCGGCGGCGCGGCTCGTGACCATCCCGGGCGCAGGCCACAGCGTGCCCGGCGACAACCCGGATGCCTTCACCGAAGCCGTCGCCAGCTTCCTCGCCGAGGTCGAACGGGGCGAATTCCCGCCGCGCGCGGCAGCGGAAGAGCCCCCGCTGGAACGGCTGGTGGAGGAGCAGACCGCAGCCCGCCGCCGCGGCCCGGGCCTGCTGACGCTCGTACTCGCCGGCGCGGGGGCAGTCATCGCGCTCGCCGGCATCGGGTTCGCCGTTCGGAAAGCATCGGAGCGCCGCCGCGAGCGCCGCGCGCCCGTCCGGCGGCTCGCCGGGGCAGCGAAGACGGCGGCCCCGCCGCTGCCGCCCGTGGACCTCGAGCTTGCGCGCGCCCGAGCGGCCGAAACCGTCGCCCGGCTCGCCGAGGTCGGCGCGCGCGGCACGAAGCGCGCCCGCCGCGCCATCGACGAGGTCGACCTCGCCCGCGCACGGGCGGCCGCCGCCGAAGCGCTCGCGGCGCTCGGCGAGACTGGCCGCCACGCGCCGGAGGTGCTCCGCGGGACCGTCCAGCGGGTCGCCCCCGCGGCTCGCCGGCCTGCGAAGCGCGGCCTCGCCCGCCGCGCGCTCGGCCTCCTGCCGCGTCCCGCCCGGCGCCGCAAATCCCGCCGCTTCGGCTGGCTGGCCTGACGATGGACGTCGTCCTCGCCCATGCTTCGGCCGGCGCCGGCGACCCGCCGATCGTCTTCATCCACGGCCTCTGCTGCGACCGGCGCGCGTGGCAGCCCCAGTTCGAGGACCTCTCCCGTGACCACCGCTGCATCGCGGTCGACCTCCGCGGCCGGGGCGATACCCCGGCCGAGCCGCCGTTCGGCATCGCCCGCGCCGCGCAGGACGTCGCCGCGCTCATCGACCGGCTCGGGCTCGGGCGGTGCGTCATCGTCGGCCACAGCCTCGGGGGTATCACGGCGCTCGTCCTGAACGAACAGCGACCCGACCTCGTCCTCGGCATCGTCACCGGGGATTCGCCCATCTCCGAGCCGCGCGGCGGCGGCGCGAACCCGCTCGTCCAGCGCATCCGCGAACTCGGCACGCGCGAAGGGCTCCGCCCGCTCGTCGAAACGTTTTTCACGGACGAGACCCCGGCCGCAGCGCGCGAGTACGCCGAAACGGTGATGTACGGCTGCCCCCCGGAGGTCGCAGCCGGGATGCTCGAAGACGCGCCCGGGGTCCTCGGCCGGCTGCCCGAGCTCGTGCGTCTCGCCGATGAGAAGCCGTTCATGGCGATCTGGGCCGAGCGGCCGCTCGGCGACCCGGCCTGGCTGCGGAACGCGACGAAGTTCGCCCGCCAGGAGCCGCTGCCGGGGACCGGGCACTTCTTCCAGCTCGAACAGCCCGAACGGACGAACGCGCTCCTCCGCGCCTTCCTCGACGACGTCGCGGCCGACCCGCGCCTCGGGTGACGCCGGCGGCCCCGGTAGGCCCTGCGCACCATCCGCGGTAAGGTAGCCCTGATGGCAGAGTCGCGGACGCGGAAGCGAACTCCGGCGCGCAGCGAGCGGACCGTCGGCCAGCGCCGGGGTGGCGACGCCTGGCGGCCGGTGTTTTTCGCCTCCGTCCTGGCCGTCATCGTCAGCGTCATCGTCCTCCTCGTCGTCGCCGCCGACAGCCTCGGCCGGGACGCGGCCCCGCCTCCCGGCGGGTCGCCAGGCGGCGCGGCCGAAACCCCCGCGCCCTCCCCCGGCACAGGGAACGGCGCCTCGCCGACCCCGGCCGCGACGGCCGCGCCGACGGAACGCCCCACGCCGGGCGCCGACGGCACGATCGTCGTCGCCTGCGGCGACATCCTCGCGCCGCTGGACAAGCAGCACCGTCTGCCCGCCGACTGCGAGCCGCCCGACCTCGTGCAGCTCCCGGCCGAGATCAGCTTCGGCGGCGCGCAGTACCTGCGCCGGGAGGCCCTCGACGCGCTCCTCGAGCTGTTCGAGGCCGCCCGCCGCGACAGTTTCAGCCTCGTCGTCAACAGCAGCTACCGCAGTTACGACGTCCAGGTGCAGACCTACGCCACCTGGGTGCAGCTGTACGGGCAGGAGTACGCTGACCGCACCAGCGCGCGCCCCGGCCATTCGGAGCACCAGCTCGGCACGACCGTGGACGTCGGCGCGCGCGGCCTCGTGCTCGAGAATTTCGTCGGCACGCCGGAGGCGGCCTGGCTGGAAGCCAACAGCTGGAAGTACGGCTTCATCGTCAGCTACCCGGACGGCAAGGAGCACATCACGGGTTACGCCTACGAGCCGTGGCACATCCGCTACGTCGGCAAGGACGTCGCGGCCCAGGTGCACCGCTCCGGCCTGACGCTCCGCGAGTTCCTGCTCCAGCGCTGACGGCCCGCTTGCCGGCCGCTCCCCCGGGTGCCACACTCCGGCAGCAACCTATCGCCCCTGCAGGAGTTTTTCGTTGGTTTCGCCCTCTCCCACGCCCGAACTGCTCGTCGAGCACAGCGACTACATCCTCACGGTCACCCTCAACCGGCCGGACCGCCTCAACGCCATCAGCGGGCCGATGCTGAACGCCCTCTCGAAGACGCTCCAGGAAGCGAACATCGCCCGCGACGTCCGCTGCGTCATCCTCACCGGCGCCGGCCGCGGCTTTTGCGCCGGCCTCGACCTGAAGGACCAGATGTCGAACGGCGGCGGCGAAGGCGCGGTCCAGCCCGGCCGCGGCGGCTACCAGCTGTTCGATCTGCACAATTCGCCGCCCATCGTCATCAACCGGATGGACAAGCCGATGATCTGCGCCCTCAACGGCGCTGCCGCCGGCTACGGCATGGACCTCGCGCTCGGCTGCGACATCCGCATCGCGAGCGAGCACGCGAAGCTTGGCGCCGTCTTCGCCAAGCGCGGCGTACTGCCCGAGAGCGGCGGCTGCTGGTATCTGCCGCGGCTGCTCGGCTGGGCGCGCGCCGCCGAGGTCGCCTTCCTCGGCGACGTGCTCGATGCCCAGCGGTCGCTCGAACTCGGCCTGGTCAACAAAGTCGTGCCCCACGACCAGCTGATGACCGAAGCGCGCGCCTGGGCCACGAAAATCGCGAACAACGCGCCGCTCAGCGTGCAGGCCACCAAGCGCATGATGCGCCTCGGGATGGAGGAGACGTTCGAGGCGGCGGTCGACCACATCTACCTGCAGCTCCTGCCGCTCTTCCAGAGCGAGGACTTCCGGGAAGGCCTCGCCGCCTTCGCCGAGCGCCGCGAGCCGGTCTTCAAGGGCCGCTAGCCGGTCCCTGCCCGGCCATCGACCCGGGACAGCAGCCGTTCGACATCGCGCTGCGACCGAAGCCGCAGGAACGTCTTCCCTGCGGCTTCGGCGTCCCGCTGCGCCGCCTCGAACGCCGCGCGGTTGGCCCGGCGGCGGGCGACGTTGTACCGGATGAGCGACCGGTGTTCGCTCCACAGCGCGAACTGGCGCCAGAAGTTCTCGCGGCAGACGCCCCAGAGCAGTTCGCGGCTTCGCCAGCGCCGCCACGACCGGCGGAGGATGCGCCACGCCGTCGTCGGCAGGCCGATGTCGAGCCAGATGAAGGTGTCGGCCAGCGGCCAGGTGACGAAGCGCGCCTGGCGGAGGTAGTTGCCGGCGCTCACCCATGCCTCGCCGCCGTGCGCGCCGCGCAGGAGCGCGCAGAAGTCCTCATCGCGGGGACGGCCCCAGTTCTCCTGCCAGAAGAGCGCATCGAGCTCGATGAAGGGCACGTCGAGCCGCCGCGCGAGCTCCATCCCGAGGGTCGATTTGCCCGCACAGCTCGGGCCGATGATGACGATCCGCCGGCCGAGGGGCGTCGGCGGCGCAGCCCCGGCGGCCACGCGCTACTGCAGCCGCTGCTGCAGCGACTCGGGCAGTTCGGCGGGGAGCTCGGTCACCGGCCGCGTCGCCTGGGCGATGGTGATGTCGAAGATGTCGCCCCAGGCCGCTTCGTAGTAGTCGCCCGGCCCTTCGTCCTCAGCCTCCCAGGCGAGGACGACCTGCGGCAGCCCCTTGGGCGCATTGACCCACAGCTCCGCGAGGACGTTCGCGCCCCGCGGGTGCTGGAAGGTTTTCCGGCGCTCGAAGGCCTCGAGGCCGCGCAGGACGTTCGTACCGGGTTTGAAGGTGAAGTAGGCCACGTAGAGCGGCATGGCGTGCAGTATACCGTTCCGCCGACCGAAGGCCGTCGCTCTGGTAGACTTGCCGCGCGCGCCGGCCCGTGAGCCCCGCGCGCGGAGATGTGCCATGTACCGACGCATCCTCTCGGGCATCGTGGCCCAGGGCAAGACGCGGGAGTTCCTCGAGGCGATGCGCATCGCCACCGACTTCCAGCTCGAACGCGGCATCCGCGCCCGCACCGCCGTCTGGGGCTCGATGACCGGCCGCAACAACGGCGTCCTCATCGCGGCCGATTTCAACACCCTCGAAGACCTCGAGCGCTGGACCGACCTCGCCACCGAAGACGCGCGGTTCGCGCAGGTGCGGCGCGCGGTCCGCACCCACATGGTCTACGACGACGTGAAGGTGTCGATTCACCGGCTGGCCTACCACTCCGAGGGCCTCATGACCTCGGAGGAGGCGACTGCGCCCCGGAAGTTCATGCGGGTGCTGACGGGCGAAGTCCAGCCCGGCCACCACCGCGAGTTCGTGCTCTCGGTCTCGCAGGCGCTCGACTACCAGAAGCAGCGCGGCATCGACGCGACGACGAGCGTCTGGAGCGCGATGACGGGCCACACCAGCGGCGTGGCGATCGTCGCCGAATTCGACTCGCTGGCCGAGCTGGAGAAGTTCGACGAGATGGCGGTGACGGACGCGGAGTTCGCGCGCCTGCGCGCCGCGACGCGCGCCTCGATGGTCTTCCTGACGACCGAGACGAACCTGCTGCGCCGGCTCATGTAGCGCCGGCCGCTCATTTGCCGCACAGCGAAACGGGGAGGCGCAGAGCGCCTCCCCGTCGCAATCGTCGGACGTCGCGAAGCGGCCTAGCAGCAGGCGCGGGGCTGGCCGCTCCCGTCAGCGGCCTGGAAGCTCGAGCCGCAGGCGCAGCTCTTGACCGCGTTCGGGTTGTAGATGCTGAAGCCGCTCTTCATGATGTCGTCGACATAATCGATTTCGGCACCCTCGAGGTAGCGCGCGCTTTCGGGGTCGACGAGGATGCGCACGCCGAACTGCTCGATGACGATGTCGTCCTCTTCCGAGGAGCGGGCGAGCGCCATGCCGTACTGGTAGCCGGAGCAGCCGCCGCCGGCGACGAAGACGCGCAGCGCGCCGTTCGGGAGTTCGCGGGCTTCGAGGAGCGCGCGGGCCTTCTCCGCCGCCCGCTCGGTGATGTTGACGAGCGCGACCGACGCGCCGGGTTCCACAGACATGTTCGGACCTCCTCCGTGGTGGCAGACGCGGGGCGAATCGTCCCACCCGCTGCACTATGAAGATCATAGCCATTCGGATGGGGCGCGTCCACGCGCGCTTTGCACCAGCGCCGGCGGGCCGCACACTGCGGGTGTGGACGCCGCCGTGGGGAGCCGGTCCGCCGCGCTGACCGCCCGCCAGCGCGGGCTGCTCGCCGTGCTCGGCGCGGCGGTGCTGTGGAGTACCGGCGGCCTCTTCATCAAGTGGGTCTCGCTCGATGCGCTCGGGGTCACGATGTGGCGCTCCCTCTTCGCAGGCGTGACCATCGCGGCGCTCGTCCGGCCCCGCGCCGCTGCACCGTGGCGCCTGTCGCGGCTCACGTGGGCGATCGCGGTCGCGTACGCCCTGACGCTCGTCATGTTCGTCGCCGCGACGAAGCTCACCACGGCGGCGAACGCTATCTTCCTCCAGTACACCGCGCCGGTGTACCTGCTCTTCGCCGGGCCGCTCTTCCTGCGCGAGCGGGTAACGCGGCTGGATGCCGCCACGGTTGCTGCCGCGTTCGCAGGCATGAGCCTGTTCTTCGTCGGCCGGCTCGAAGGCGACGCGCTGGGCGGCAACCTGCTCGCCGCGGCCTCCGGCGTCACGCTCGCGGCGATGTTCCTCCTCCTCCGCGCCCCGGGCTGCACGCCCGAGACGCGGCCGCTGGCGATGCTCCTCGGCAACGGGCTGCTCGTCGTATCGCTCGCGCCGGTGAACCTCGCGCGGGGCGAGCTCGATATCTTCACCCCCGGCCTCCGCGACCTCGCCGGGCTGCTCTTCCTCGGCGTCGTCCAGATCGGCTTCGCGTACCTGCTCTTCGGCTACGCCATGCGGACCGTGGGGGCGCTCGAAGCCTCGCTCATCGGCATGCTCGAGCCGGTCCTCAACCCGGTGTGGGTGTACCTCGTCCTCGGCGAAACGCCAGGCTGGTGGGCCGTCCTCGGCGGGGCCGTCATCATCGCCGCCGTCAGCTTCCGCACGTGGCGCACGGAGCGGAGCCGGCCGCCGCTCGTTCCCGCGCCTGGAGCCGCCGACGCCGTATGAGCGCTGGCGTCTCCGGAGTGCTCGCGGCGCTCGAGGCGATGCACGGCGGCAGGCCGTGGCACTGGCGGCCGGGCGAGGCGCCGTTCGAGGTGTGCGTCGGCGCCATCCTCGTCCAGAACACCGCCTCGGCGAATGCCGAGCGCGCGCTGGACCGGCTGCGGGCGGCCGGCGCCCTCGACGCGGCCGCGATGGCGGCCCTGGGCCAGCCGGAACTCGAGGAGCTCATCCGGCCCGCCGGCCAGTTCCGGCAGAAAGCGAAGAAGCTCCGCGCCTTCCTCGAGCTGTGCGGCGAGGTCGGCGGCCTCGAACCGCTGTTCGCCCTGCCGCCGGCGGAGCTTCGGCCGCACCTGCTCGCGACCTGGGGGATCGGCCCGGAGACTGCCGACTGCATCCTCTGCTACGGCGCTGGCCGCGAGGCGGTGGTGGTCGATGCCTACACCATCCGCCTGTTCCGCCGGCTCGAAATGGGCCCGGAGAGCGACCGCTACGAGGCCTGGCAGGGCTGGCTCGCAGCAGAACTTGCCGGTGTTCCGGGATGGCAGGGCGCGGAGCGCCTCGGGCGCGCCCACGCGCTCATCGTCCTCCACGCGAAGCACCCCTGCCGGAAGCGCGCGCCGCGCTGCGGCGAATGCCTCCTCAGCGGCCGGTGCGCCTTCGCCGCGGCAACGAATGGCCCCCGCTGAAGGGCGGGGGCCGCTGATTCGCTGCGTCGCTGCCGGGTCAGAAGACGTTCGGCGCGTTCGGTTTGTTCGGGTCGCCGGGGGGCGGGGGCGCGGATGCGGGGGGCTGGGCGGCCACGGGCGGGGGCGGCGGCGCCTGGACGGTCTGCTGGTACTGCTGGGGAGGCGGCGGGGCCTGCTGCTGGCGCGCTGCCTCGGCATCCTCGTCCTTCACGGCCCGGCGGAACTCCTTGATCGAGGTGCCGAGCTCCCGGCCGAGGCCCGAGATCTTGCCGACCCCGAAGATGAGGACGATGACGAGGGCGATGATGATGAGCTCCGGGGCTCCGAGCGAACCGAACATAGCTACCTTCTTCCTGCTGCCCGGCTGCCCGGGCCGGCTCCTCTGATGCTATCACGTCGGCCGGAGCGTGCGACCCTCACGAACCGGCGCGCCCCAGTCGTTCAACGAATACGTCCATCACCCCCCCGCAGATCTTATCCTCGCCGTCGGTCGGCTCGGTGAGGTCGACGGTGACGGTCCGCGGGCGGCCGTCCTCGAGCGTCGCCATCGCCTCCTGCCACACTTCCGCCTCGCCGCAACCGCCGCCGATGGTGCCGGTAAAGGTGCCGTCGGCGCGGATGAGCATCTTCGCGCCGGGCTTCCGGGGGGTCGAGCCGCGCGTCCTCGTCACCGTGGCGAGCGCCACGGCCTCGCCCGCTTCGAGCGCGCGGGCAATCTCCCGGTACAACGCTGCGTCCATCGCGCAGATCGTGCGCCCGGCCGCCGGCCTCCCGCAAGTGGCCCGTTCTTCACGCATTTTCCGGGGGTTTCCCTTGCCTTCGCGGCAGAGGCCATATCGGCGGCTGGCGGGCGAACTTGATAGCCAATAGCATGATCAAAACAAGACGATTCGTCATATTTGCCGAACCGACGCTTTTGCAGGCCCGCGGGCCCGCCGACTCCAGCGAGTGAGAGGCCGCTGGCCTCGAACCGGGCGGGCAACCCCCGTCACCATCGCTGGAGGAGAGCACCATGGTCTTTCGTTCCCTGAGGAGCCCCCGGCGGCTGGCTGCCGTCGCGGTCTTCTCCATCGTCGCCGCCTCGGCCCTCGGCTTCGCCGCGACGAACACCGTCCCGGCGACCAATGCCGGCGACGGCAGCGGCACCGTCTCGGGCTACACCATCTCGAACGTTCACTACAACCTGAACCCGTCCAACCCGGCGACGGCCAACTCGGTCACCTTCGACATTTCGCCGGCGCTGCCCTCCGGCGGCACCGCGCACGTCTCGTTCGACGGCGGCACGACCTGGTCGAACGCCTGCTCGACGGGCACCACCATCACCTGCACGTTCTCGACGCCGCAGTCGATCGGCGCCGCCTTCACCAGCCTGCGGGTCGTCGCCGCGCAGTAGCGTCCTGACGCGTGAGAGCGCCCGGCGCTGGTCACGCCGGGCTGCCTGAGACCCTTGCCGCCCGGGAGCCGTCTCCCGGGCGGCCCGCCAGCCGGGAGGACACTGATGGCCGGGCTTCTGCCACACCTTTCGCGGCGGCTCCTGTTCGCTGGCTTGCTTGCGGCGACGGCGGCCGCGGCCTACGGATTCGCGGCCGCGAACACCGTCCCGGGCAGCCGGGCGGGCGACGGTTCGGCCGCGGTGAGCGGCTACACCATCACGAACGTCCATTACAACCTCGACACGCTGAACCCGCAGCAGCTCAGCTCGATCACGTTCACGATTTCGCCGGCGGTGCCAGGCGGGGGCACCGTGCGCGTGTCGACCGACGGCGGCGCGACCTGGACGGCCCCCTGCACCACGGGCTCGAGCATCACCTGCACTTCGACGGCGGCGGTCTCGTCCATCACGAGCCTGCGCGTCGTGGCGGCGCAGTAGGGCAGGGTGGACGACATGAGCGGCACTGCTGCAGGACACACCGCCCGGGCCCCTCGCCAGCGCGGTCCCCGCGCCGCGGCCGCCGCTGCCGCAGGCGCGCTGCTGTTCCTGCTCGCGGCCGCCGGGTGGGTCCTGTTCGCGCCCCAGCAGCTCGGCGGGCAGACCGCCTACGTCATCGTCAACGGCAACTCGATGGAGCCGGGGATGCAGCGCGGCGACCTCGCCATCGTCCGGCGGGCCGATGACTACCGGCCGGGCGACGTCGTGACCTACCGGCATCCGGAGGTCGGCCACGTCATCCACCGCATCATCGATGTCGAGGATGGCCGCTACACGCTGCAGGGCGACAACAACGACTTCACGGATTCGTACCACCCGGGCCGCGGCGAGGTCGTCGGCCGGCTCTGGTTCACGGTTCCCGGCGCTGGGAGGCTGCTCTGGCATCTCCGCAGCCCGCTCTGGGCCGGCATCGTCCTGTTCGTCGCGTTCGCGGGCTTGCTGGGCAGTTCGGCCCTGCCCCGCCCGGGGTCGGCGGCCGCCGCCCGGCGCAACCATCACCGGGGAGGAGGACACCCCATGGCTCCCATCTACCGCAACTGGCAGGATGCCCTCGCGCTGCTGCTCGCCGTCGGCCTCGGCTTCGCCGCGCTGGCGTGGGTCGGCTTCGGTCGCGGGCTCGAGAAGACCGTCCCGGCTGAGCGTGAGTACACCCAGCGCGGCGAGTTCGTCTACGACGCCGCCGCTGCTGACGGCAGCATCTACGATGCCGGCCGGGCGACGACCGGTGAACCGGTCTATCTCCGGCTGAGCGACCGGGTGACCTTCGGCTTTTCGTACGAGTTCCTGGCGTCCCGGCCGGCGTCCGTCTCCGGCAGCTACCACCTGGTCGCCGAACTCGGCGATGCGAGCGGCTGGAAGCGGACGATCCCCGTCGGGGAGCCGGGCACGTTCGAAGGCACCGCCTTCCAGGCGAAGGGCACGCTGGATCTGGCCGCCGTTCGTGAACAGATCGCTGCGCTCGAAGCGCAATCCGGGGTCGTGAACGACCGCTACTCGGTCACCATCAAGCCGCAGGTGCGGATCAGCGGCGAGCTCGACGGTCTGCCGTTCGAGAGCCGCTTCGACGCGGCGGCCCTGCCGCTCGCCCTCGACCGTTCGCGCCTCTGGCTGAACAGCGCCGAACCCGCTGCCCTGCTCCGTCCGTCGGAAACCAGCGTCGTCACGGCGCAGCGGACGGTCGGCAACCACGTGCAGTTCTGGTTCGTGAGCGTGCCGGTGCTCGCTGCCCGCATCGCCGGGTCAGCCGGCGCGCTCATCGCATTCGGGTCAGCCGGCGCGCTCATCGCTGCTGCTGCGCGGCGCGGCTGGGGCGAACGCGCGGGCGGAACTTCGCCGGCAGCACCCGTCCGCATCGCCGGCAGCGGGCGGTTCGAGTCCGCGGACGTCATCGACGTCGCCTCCATGGCCGACCTCGAGCGGATCGCCGAGCGGACGGGCGGCATCATCCTGCAGGAAGCGCGGCCGGGAAGCCACGTCTGCTACGTGCGCGACGGCGCCGCGGTGTACCGGTTCGTGCCGGAGCAGGCCGAGTACGGGACGGAGCGTGCCGCATGAGGCCCGTGCGTCTCCCCGGCATCGCGGCTGCCGCGCTGGCGGGCGCGGCGCTGCTCGCCGCGCTCTCGGCCTCTGCCGCGGCGAACACCGTTCCGCCGACGCGCATCGGGCAGAACACCGTCCCGCTCAGCATCATGCAGCTGGCGCCGCCGGAGTGCGCCCACATGTCGCTCACGTCGATCGTCTATTCCGGCTCTGGCGGCGGCGGCAACGACCTCGTGCTCGGCACCGCCGCCGGCGAGACGCTGAACGGCAACGGCGGCAACGACTGCATCGTCGGCGGCGGAGGCAGCGACACGCTCAACGGCGGCGGCGGCGATGACGTGCTCATCGGCGGCCCCGGCTTCTGGGTCGTGCTCAACGGCGGCGGGGGCTACGACATCTGCTACCGGAACGGGTCTGTCTTCACCTGGCCGATCGGCTGCGAGGAGTACTACCCCTGACCCCGCGGCATCCGCCGGTCAGATGGCGCGCGGATAGCTGCCGAAGACCTTCAGCTCGGCGCAGAGCGGCCGGATGCGATCGAGGACGGCCTTCACCTTCGGGTCGTCCTGGTGGCCCTCGAAATCGATGAGGAAGACGTAATCGCCGAAGGTGGCCTTCGTCGGCCGGCTCTCGATCTTGTTGCAGTTGATGTTCGCCTCGGCGAAGGCGTTCATCACGCTGGCCAGCGCGCCGGGGCGGTCCTCCGCGAAAGTGAACGCGATGGACGTCCGGTCGCGGCCGGTCGGCGGCGGCGTGCCGCGGCCCAGGACGAGGAACCGGGTGACGTTGTTCTCCGAATCCTGGATGTCCCGGGCGAGCACTTCGGCGCCGAGCAGCTCCGCGGCGCGCTCCGTCGCGATGGCCGCCGCGTCGCCATTCCGCTTGAGCGCCAGCTCCACCGCTTCGGTCGTCGAAAGGGCGGCCTCCGCCTGTGCCCGAGGGAAGCACCGCTCGAGGAACTTCCGGCACTGGCCGAGCGCTTGCGGGTGGGAATAGATGACCCGCACGTCCGCGGGGCGCGTCCCCGGCTTCGCCACGAGATTGTGCCGCACGGGGACCACGAGTTCGGCCTGGATCTTCAGGTCTGTCTCGTGAATCAGGATGTCGAGCGTTTCCTGCACCGAGCCGTTGATCAGGTTTTCGATCGCCACGATGCCGAGGTCGGCCATGCCGGATTCGACCGCGGCCGCGACGGCGGCGTGGGAGGGGAACGGCATCAGCTCCGCGCCAGCGTCGTACTGGAGCGCCGCGAGTTCGCCGAACGTGCCCGGCGGCCCGAGGTAGGCGATCCGCGTCATGTTCGCGCCGCCGTCAGGTGTCCAGCCCGTGGGTCGACCCCACGAGCTGCTCGCGCAGCATGTCAAGGCTCTCCTTCGGCGCGACGACGACGAGCGCATCGCCAGCGTGGAGCCGGGTGTCGCCGCTCGGCATCCGCGGCACGCCGCCGGGGTCGACGACGAGCGAGATGAGCGACTCCGCCGGGAGGAGGATCTCGCGGACCGACCGGCCGACGACCGGCGAGGTCTCCGGAAGCTTCACTTCGATGAGTTCGAGGCCGGAGTGGAGCTGGAGGAGCGGGATCATCGCCTGCGTCGGCAGCTCCTGCTCGATCTGGGCGAGGACGGCCTGCGTCGCGGAGATGGTGGTTTCGATGCCGCGCTTGCGGAAGATGAGCTCGTTGCGGGGGTTGTTGATGCGGGCGATGGTCCGCTTGACGCCCCGGTAGCGCGCGATATCGCAGATGACGAGGTTGTCTTCGTCGTCGCCCGTGACGGCCGCGACGAGGTCGGCGCGGCTGACCCCGGCGGCGTCGAGCGTCGTCGCTTCGCAGGCGTCGCCGAAGAGGACGTTGCCTGCGAGCTCCTCGCGGATGTTCGCCGCGCGCCCGGCATCCTGCTCGATGACGAGGACTTCGTGGTCCTGCTGGATGAGTTCGAGGGCGAGGTGGAAACCGACTTTGCCTCCGCCGCCGACGATGATGTACACGCGCTACCTCCGGGCAGGCTCGTTGAGGAGCATATCGACCATGACCTGGGCGCCGTAGCTGGTCGGGCTGAAGGTTTCGAGGCCGAGGTCGCGGAAGATGCCCTCGCGCACCGGGTCGTACACCCGGCAGAGGACACGCCGGACGCCGAAGATCTCCCGGGCGACCTGGCTGGCGAAGTAGTTCCGGTTATCGCCCTGGGTGACCGCGAAGAAGGCGTCCGCCTCGCGGATGCCGGCGCGCTCGAGCGTTGCGAGGTCCATGCCGTTGCCGACGATGCGGCGCCCGCCGAAGCCCTCGGGGAGCCGGCGGAACGCGGTCTCGGTGATGTCGATGATGGTGACGGCGTGGCCCTGCCGCTCGAGCATCGTCGCGATGCGCGAGCCCAGGCGGCCGCAGCCCATGATGACGACGTTCATCGGGTCTCGTGACCTCCTCCGCGGTAAGCATCGCGCATCGGCCGGCGGATGAGCCAGACCTCGCAGGGGGCGTGGCGAAGGAGGTACTCCGCCGTCGGCCCAAGGGCGAACGGCCGGTCTTCGCCTTCGAACGGCGGCAGGCCGAGCACGATGACGTCGGCTTTCTGGGCGCGCGCCTCTTCGATGATGGCGGGGCCGGCTTCGCGCGCCTGGACGACGACCGAGCGGACGCCCTGGCAGCCGAGTTCTGCCGCCGCAGCCTCGGCTTTCTCAATGATCTGCTGCGCCCGGCGGGATTCCTGGTCGAGCTCGACGTTCAGCGGCCTGGACCGGCCGACTTCGATGACGTGCAGGAGGTGGAGCCGCCCCCGCCGGGCTTTCGCCGCCGCGGCGGCGACCGCGATCGCTTCCATGCTCGCGCGGTCTGCCGCAACCGGGACGAGGAACGTCTGCCACGTGTCCATCAGGTTTCCACTCCCCCTTCAGCTGCGCGCAGTGGTCAGCGGTCGTCCTGGGCGAACCAGAGGCGGACGGCGCCGTTGAGGATGAGGACGACGCCGATGGCCATGCCGATATTCCACTCTACCGCCTGGGTGAGGAGGAAGAGGATCAGGACGACCCCGAGGACGATGGAGATGATGGAGAAGACGAGGTTGGCAGTGCGCATGCTGAGGGCCGGCGGCGAGTCCACCGCTCATGCTACGCCGGCCCTGCCGACGCGCAAACGACGATTCACGCCAGGCGCAAGAGCGGCTGACCCTGTTCGACGCGGTCGCCGGCGCGCACCAGCACTTCCGCCACGGTGCCCGCGGCCTCGGCTTCGACGGGCAGCTCCATCTTCATCGCTTCGACGATGAAGAGCTCCTGCCCCGGTGCGATCTCCTGGCCCGGCCGCGCCAGGACTTCCTTGATGGTGCCGGTCATCGGCGATGGCAGCTCGCTCGCCACGTGCGCGCCCCCTGCGAAAGTTCGCTGCGCATCGTAGCGCGCCGGCCGCGGGGTCCGCACGGCGCGGCTGCTCGAAGGCATGCGAAGGGGCCGCCCCGCGCCCCCTGGAGGCGAGAGCGGCCCCTTGCGAGCGTTGGAGCGCGTCTATCGGGAGCCGGGCACGCCCGCGAGCGGGCGACCCGTTCGGTCTGCCGGCCTTTGCTGCGCCCGGGTTGCCCCTGCGCGTGCCGGCCCGGCAGCTCCCGGGGCGGCGCCGTGACACCGGCCCGGGACCGGCGGCTGCGGGTTGGCCCCGCGGCGCCGGCCGTCACCCCCGACCACCCCGCCTCCAACGGGCGGGAATGTAGCCGCGGAAGCGGCCGGCGGCCAAGCAACTTATGACGGGTCGGCTGCGGGTTCACGAAGATTTGACACGCGCCGCCGGTCCCCGGTTCGAAGTCGACAGAATGTCAGCCGGGCCGCGGGGCCGTTATCGTCGACTCAGGCGAATTCGAGCGGGCGCTCGGCGCTGAACGGCGTCAGCTCCTCTTCGATGGCGAATTTCACCTGCTTCCAGGTGAACTTGACGGCGCGCTCGCCGCGCTCGGGCAGCGGCTCGACGATCGCCTCGAACATCCCCTGGTTCGTGACCTCCTTCGGCTGGGCGAGGAGCTGCATGAAGCCTTCCGCGGCTTCGAACGTCTCGAGCATGCGCGGCTGCCAGCGGCCGAAGACCTTCGGATTCTCGGCGTATTCGTTGGTCATGCCGGTGCGGACGAACGGGTAGAGCACCGAGTAGGCGGAGACGAGCTCGGCGCTGCGGCCGAGGTTGACCTGGAGCACCTTCGGCAGCTGCAGGACCGCCCAGTTCGCGATGGCGTAGCCCGGGACGCTGACACCCGGGTCGATCGCCTGGCGCGAGGAGATGTAGACGAACTGGATCGGTTCGTTGGCGTAGACCGCCTCGCCGGACCAGAGGTGCGTCATCGCGATGAAGCCGTCGATTTTCGTGTCGAGCACCAGCCGCGTCTCGTTCAGGTTGTTGATGAACGCCTGCCGGACGCGGGCGCGCCGCATCGCCATGGATTCGCCTTCGATTTCCCGCAGCGAGCGGCCGAAGGAATACCCCTTTTCGGTGAGGCCGGAGTTGCAGATGACGAGGTTGGGGATGCCGCCCATCTTTTCGATGACATAACTTCGGCTCGCCCAGAGGTCGCCCATGTTCGTGACATCCGCCTGCAGGGGGAAGGCGTTGACGCCCTGGCTGCGGAGATAGTCGACGAGGTCGAGCCCGTCGTCGTACGACGAGTGGAAGTGGACGGCGACGCTCTCGGCGCCGTTGAGGCCGGCCGCCAGCGCGAACGACTGGCCGAGGCCGCCATCCTTGCCCGCGCCAGAGATCAGGACGCGCTTGCCTTTGACCCCGGCGGCGAACTCAGCCGGGTAGCGGAACTTGTCGGGGTTGACCGTGAATGCCATGTGCGAACTCCCAAGGTATTGGTCCGCATTATGGCAGAGCGCCGGCCTATAGGAGAGCCCTTACCGAACCCCGGCCCGCGGCCGAATCAGCCCGCGCCGCGCGGCTTCTTCGATGATCTGCACGACGTTCGTCGCGGCGCCCTTCCGGATGCTGTCGGTGACCGTCCAGAAGGTGATCGCCCCGGGCTTCGAGTGGTCCGGCCGCAGCCGGCCGACGAGCACCCGGTCGGTCCCGGCGACGTCCATCGGCGTCGGGTACTGCTCCGCCGCCGGGTCGTCCATCAGCTCCACCCCGGGGGCGCCGGCCATCAGCGCCCGCGCCTCGTCGACCGCCACCGGCCGCTCGAACTCGGCCCAGACGCTCATCGCGTGGCCGAAGAAGGTCGGGATGCGGACGCACGTCGCGCTCACGCCCACGTCCGGGGCGTGGAGGATCTTCCGCGTCTCGTTCGCCATCTTCAGCTCTTCCTTCGTGTAGCCGTCGTCGGCGAAAACGTCGATCTGGGGCACCGCGTTGAAGGCGATGTCGCGCTTCTGCGTGCCGCTCGGCTCGCGGCGCCCGGCCAGGGCGGCTTCGGTCTCCCGGCGCAGCCCGTCGACGGCGGCGGCGCCGGCCCCGGCGACGGCCTGGTAGGTGCTGACGATGACGCGCCGGAGCGGATTCACGCGGTGGATCGGCGCCAGCGCCAGCACCATCGGCGTCGTCGTGCAGTTCGGCTGGCTCACGATGCCGCGGTGCCATTCGAGGTCGTCCGGGTTGATTTCGGGGATGACGAGCGGCACGGCCGGGTCCATCCGGAACGCGCTCGAGTCATCGATGACGAAGCTGCCGTTCGCCGCCGCGATCGGCGCGTACTGCTTCGACGCCGCGCCCGAGGCCGAGAGGAAGACGATGTGGTCGTCCGGCGTGAAGCTGGCCGGGGTGGTCTCCTCGATGACGATGTCGGCGCCGCGGAAGGCGACGGTCTTGCCGGCGGAGCGCGCCGTCGCCAGCAGCCGCAGCCGGCCGACCGGCACCTGCCGCTCATCGAGGATTTTGAGGAACTCCTGGCCGACGATGCCGCTCGCGCCGACGACGGTGATGTTGTAGGCCTCCATGGGGCGCTCCGGGTGGGAAACGTTTCCGTCCATGGTACGGGCTGCTCCCGGCCCGGTGAATTCGCGGGGCAGCACCGCTGCCGGGTACACTCCCGCCCACCGCACCGAGGAGACCCTCCGTGGAGTTCCGCGACATCGACTACCGGACCGATGGCCCGATCGCCTGGATCACCTTCAACCGGCCGCAGTACCGCAACGCCCAGTCGTGGCGGCTGCTCGACGAGTACGACCGCGCGATGGACCTCGCCGTGGCCGACCCGGCCGTGCGCGTCATCATCACCCGCGGCGCGGGCGGGAACTTCTCCAGCGGCCACGACCTCGGCACGCCCGAGCAGGCCGCCGACCGCGAAGCCCGCGGCATCGGCGAGGCCGGCATCGAGTTCTACGAGAACTTCCGCCACTACAACCTCGACCTGCTCGTGAAGTGGCGCAACGCTCCCAAACCGACCATCGCCATGGTCGAGGGGTTCTGCATCTTCGCGGGCTGGATGATGGCCGCCTGCGTCGACCTCGTCTTCGCCGCGCGCAATGCGCTCTTCCTCCCCGCGATGCTGGAGTACTTTTCGCTGCCCTACGACGTCGGGGTCCGCAAGGCGAAGGAGCTGATGTTCGAGAGCCGCTTCCTCACGGCGGAGGAGGCGCAGCAGCTCGGCTTCGTCAACCGCGTCTTCGAACCGGAGGACCTCGAGCGCGAGACGGTCGGCTACGCCCTCCGGGTCGCCGAGAACAACCCGGTCGTGGTGCGCCTTTCGAAGGCTGCGGCGAACCGGGCGCAGGACCTGATGGGCTACAGCGCCTTCCTGGACGCCGGGCTCTCGGACTACCTCGTCATGATGGCGAACCGCGGCGAAGCCCGGACGAAAGGCGGCCGCCGGCTCGGCGGGGTCGAGCTCGCGCTGCGCGGCCTCCGCGGCGACCGGCCGGGCCTCACCCCGGGGCAGGGCCCCGGCGAAGCCGCGCCGCCAGCCGGCTCGTGACGTCTTCCAGTTCGGGCACACGGAGCGCGAGGCAGGCCGCGCCGTAGCAGAGCGCGCCCGCTGCGACGCCGGCAGCGGCCGTCACCGCGGCGTGTGCGCGGGTCTCGGAATCGAGGAGCACCGTCGCGACCGCCAGCACCGCTGCCATCAGCGCGCCGGCCAGCGCGACCCGCGCCATCGCGCTGAGCTCTTCCGCCGGGTTCCAGCCGGTCCGGCGGAGGAAGAGCGCGTACAGCCCCAGCCATTCCGCCCATGAGGCGGCGCCGACCGCAAAGGCGAGGCCGCTGACGCCGAACGGCTCCCAGAGGAGCGCCCCGAGGAGCAGATTCACCCCGACTGCGAGCACAGCCAGCGTCACCGGCGTGCGCGTATCGCCGAGCGCGTAGAAGCCGCGGCTGTGGATTTCGATGCCGGCCTGGGGAACGATGCCGAGGCAGTACCAGCCGAGCGCGGCGGCGGTCATCAGCGAGTCCGCGCGGGTGAACGCGCCTCGTTCGAGCAGGGTGATGGCGGCCGGCTCGCGCAGCATCGCCAGGCCGAGCGCTGCCGGAACCGTGAGGAACATGATGAGCCGCAGCACCCGCGAGACCGTCCGGTTCAGCCCGTCAAGCTCCTCGCGCGCGACCTGCCCGGCGAGCCGCGGGAAGACCGCCGTCGAGAGCGCCATCCCGAAGAGCGCCAGCGGCAGGCCGGCCAGCAGCCACGCGTACGTCATGTTCGAGATCGCCGAGGCGCCGACCTTCGAGGCGAAGAAGCCGGTGACCACGAAGTTCACCTGCGCGGCCGCCAGCCCGACGACCCGGGGCGCCATCAGGCGGGCGACCTCCATCACGCCCGGCTCGCCCCAGCCGAGCGATGGCCGGTAGCGGAACCCCTCGGCGATCACCCCGGGCACCTGGATGCCGAGGTGCATCGCCGCGCCGAGCACGACGCCGAAGGCGAGCCCGTTGACGCCCCACCGGTCGGCGAAGACGACCGCGCCGAGGATGATGCCGAGGTTGTAGAGCATCGGGGCGAGCGCCGGCAGGAAGAACCGCTCCCGCCCGTTCAGCATCCCCGTGAGCATGCCGCTGGCCGCGAACAGCAGCGTCGAGACGAGCATGACGCGGGTCAGCTCGACGGCCGTGCCGGTCAGCTCTTCCGAGCGGCCGATGTCGTCGCCGAGCCCCGGCGCGATGGCCGGCACGAGCAGCGGCGCGAGGACGAACGCCGCCGCGCAGAGCGCTGCCGTGGCGAGCACCACGAGGTTGAGGACGCGGCTCGCGAGCAGCCACGCCTCGGCAGCACCCTCCCGTTCGAACTTGCGGGCGAAGACCGGGATGAAGGCGCTGCCGAGGGTGGCCCCGGCGAGCACCTGGAAGATCAGGTCCGGGATGCGGAAGGCGACGTTGTAGGCATCGAGCTCCGGCGAGGCGCCGAAGGCGTTCGCGATGACGATGGTCCGCACGATGCCGAGCAGCCGCGAGCCGACGAACCCGAAGGCGACGATGGCCGCGGCGAGCGCCAGCCCGCCGCCCGCGGACCGCGCGGTTCGCCTCCCTTCAGCGCCGGGCGCCATGCGCGCATGCTACGGCGGCACCCCGCTACGGGCGTTCGGCGGTCTCGAAGCGGACGGTCGCGATCTCCCACGGCCGCAGCTCGAGCGCCCGGCGCCCGGCTTCCCCCTCCAGCGGCACGGGGTGGCGCTCCAGCAGGTCCACCCGGGCCGCTGCTGCCGACCCGGCGGCCGGGACGTCGACCGTGACCCGTCCCCCTGCAGGGCCGGCGTAGACGCGCACCAGCGGCGCGCCGTCGGCGTCGCTGCGGCAGGCGGCGCTCAGCGCAGCATCGCCTTCGAGCCCGGCGAGCGGCAGCCAGCTCGCGAGCGAGCCTTCGTGGCCGTTCGTCGCCCAGCCGATCGGCGGGAAGGCCCACGCGTGGGCCAGCGGCGCGATGCCGGCGGCGTGCCAGCCGCCTGCGTACGGCGCAAGTGCGAAGGCGAACCGGTGGCGGCCGGGGCACTGGCTGTCGAAGGTCTGCACCGTCGGCCCGGCGCCGCCGCGCCGGCTGCGGAGGTCCGGCCGCGAGAGCCAGCCGACGCACCGCAGGAGGGTCAGGGCGAGCGCCTTCCGGCCGCGCCGGCCGACGAGTTCGCCCTCGGGCAGCCCGCGGTTCAGCAGCGCGAGGCCGCGGCCGCCGGATTCGACGGCGGCGAACGTCTTCTGCGGGAAGGTGGTCGGCGGCCGCTCGGCGCTTTCGCCGTTCCACGGGGCCGGCGCCAGCGGCCGCTCCGCCACGTGGAAGTGGTTCTCGGTCAGCAGCCGCTCCGGTTCGAACGGCAGCGGGACGAGCGCCCGCAGCCGGTGGTCCCGCGCGAAGTTGTCGACCGCCACGCGGAACTCGATGAGCGGCAGCCCCCGCCAGAGCCGGACGGCGACATCGACCGGCTCGAGCACCCGCTCCCGCCGCGCCCGCCGGCGTCGCTTCGCGCCGAGCCCGGCCGGCAAGTCGTACACGAGCGTGTACCGCAGCTCCTGCCACGCCGGCGTGCTCGTCGTCCCGTGGACCGTGACCGAGACCGGCTCGTCGACCCCGTCATCGAGGATATCGGCGTTGTACTCGTCACCCCGGTCGCCTTCAGAGACGAACACGAGCCCGGGGTCGAGGTCGAGGCCCGTTTCGCGGTCGCGGATGCGGAGCGACGCGCCGCTCAGCCGGACGTCGAAGCGCCCGGAGCGAAGCCGGCGGCCTCCGGGTGCCGCCTCGAGCCCGGCCGCCGACCCGTGCACCGGGACCGCCAGCTCGAGCCCGGCCGCGCGTGCCGGCGGCAGGACGGCCGTGAGCCGCGCGCGCTCGCTCTCGATGACGGCGACCTCGGCGGTCTCCGCGAGCCCGGCGCGCACGACGCTGCGCACCTCGGCGCGGAAGCCCTCCTCGTCGATGGCGGTGATGTCCGGGCCGACCGTCGTGGTGACGCGGAGGTGGCCGTCGCCCAGTTCCCATGCCATGTCTTCGATGGCGTGGACGTCGTACCGCTGCTCGCGGAGAAAGTCCAGGTGGCGCAGGACGCCGCGCGGCGAGACGGCTTCGCGGAGGAGTTCGGCGCCGCCGCCCAGCGGTTCGAGGGTGAAGGGGATGACCTCGCCGCCCGGCAGCCGCAGGGCATCGAACGCGGCCCAGGCGGCCGGGACGTCGGCTTCGATGGCGGCCGGCGCGCCCTGCACCGGCCGGAAAACGGCGAGGCCGCCCTGTGCCGGCACCTCCATCCGCCGGATGAGGTGCGCCGCGGATTCGCGCGCGACCTGCATCGCCAGCTGCTCGGCGCGGTCGTAGCGTGGCAGCATCTCGCGGTGGACCTGGTCGACGCTGCAGCCGCAGATCGAATCGTGCGGCGTGTTTTCGAGGGCGAGGCCCCACGCGTGGCGCAGCGCGGGCGAACCGTCCGGCCCGCCGTGCAGGTGCGCCAGCAGCTCGAGCGGCTCCGCATACCGTTCGAGCGCGCGCGCGACTTCGAAATCCCGCTGTTTGATGACCATGCGGGCCGAAAGCACGCCGACGAGCACGTTCGAGCGGTCCGGCGAGCGGAGTTCGCCCCGGTGGACGACCTCGTCGATGCCGGCGGCGAGGACGGCCTGCTCGTACTCCGCGAGGGTCGCCATTTCGAACCGGTAGCCGCGGCCGGCAGCCCGCGCCAGCAGGTCCGGGACGTGCGGCTCCATCCGCGAGTGGTCGGTGCCGTTCATGAGGAGCGCCGGCAGCCCCTCGCGGAGGTCGCGCTCCTGCCGGCGGACCCGCTCGAGGAAGTCCTCGACATCGGAGGGGAGGCGCCAGCCGCTCGAGTAGCTGTTGCGGAGGTAGAGCACGGGGATGCGCGTGCCGTCCGGCGCCTCCCACCAGAAGCTCCAGCCGGGGATGCTGTCCGGCACGCCGCGCCAGAGGCAGGCGCTGGTGAGCCCGAGCTGCCGCATCAGCTGGGGCATCTGGGCGATGTGGCCGAACTGGTCGGCGCAGTGGCCGATGCGGAGGCTGCCGCCCATGCGTTCGGCGAACCGGATGCCGCGCTGAAAGCTCCGGATGTGCGATTCGCCGGAGGGCAGGAACTCATCGGGCTGCACCCACCACGGCCCGATGACGACCCGCCCGGCTTCGATGAGCGCCCGCAGCCGGCCTTCGTTCTCGGGCCGGAGCTCGAGGTAGTCGGCGATGACGATGCTCTGCCCGTCGAGGTTGAAGCAGCGGTACTCCGGGTGCCGCTCCATGTGGTCGAGCAGCTCGTCGATCATCTGGACCAGCCGCCAGCGGAAGAGCTCGTGCGGCTGATACCACTCGCGGTCCCAGTGGGTGTGGGGGACGATGTAGACGGTCCGTTCCATGGCCTGTCCCGGCGGCGAAGTAGCCCCCGATTGTACGCGGGCACCGCAGCCGCTTGCGCCTTCATGCCGGGCGGTGTTCCATCAGCCGGTGCCAACGTTCGAACGCGAGGGGCTCGCATTCACCTACGAAACGGCGGGCGACCCTGCCTTGCCGGCCGTCGTCCTGCTCCACGGCTTCACGAGCGACCTCCGGATGTGGCACCCGGTCATCGGCGAGTTCGCGCCGCTACTTCGTCGTCGCCATGGACCTGCGCGGCCACGGCCGAAGCGCGGCCCCGGACGACCTCGACGCCTACACTGCCGAGGAGCTCGCTGCCGATGTCCGGGCGCTGTTCGACCACCTCGAGCTCGACCTCTGCGCGCTCATCGGCTGCAGCTTCGGCGGGATGATCGCGCTGCAGTTCGCCGTCACGTGGCCGGAGCGGCTCGCGGCGCTGGTGCTCAGCGATACCTCCGCGGCCTATCGCCACCCGGCCTACGATGAGCGTTACTGGCAGCGGGAGCGGAGCATCGACGCTTCGACCGAGGTCGTCCGCAAGTTCGGCACGGCCGAGCTGGGCAGGCGCGCCGCCGCCTCCGTCGCCGACCCGTTCCTCGCCCGCGGCGTGCGCGAGCGGTACGCCCGGCTCTCGGCGGCGGGCTGGCTCGGCTGCGCGCGGGTGCGGAAGGAGCGGCCCGACCTCCTCCCGCTCCTCCGCGGCCGGCTGACGATGCCGGTGCTGGTCGCCATCGGCGAGGACGACCCGGTCCGCAGCGCCTCCGAGGTGATGGCCGGCGAACTCCCGGATGCGCGCGTCGTCACGTTCCGGGGGACGGGGCACGGGGTGCCGGTGCTGGCGCCGCAGGCGTTCGCGCGCGAAGTCCTCCGCTTCTTCGAAGATGTCGAAGAGGGGCGGCCCGTCGCAGGGCAGCGGACGACCGGCTGAACGGGCTGTCAAGCGCGCCATCGCGCGCTATTTCGGTGCTTCGAACGAAATGGTAGAGTGACGCAGGACGCGACTGGCCCCTTGCGCGTACCTGTCTCCCGGAGTCCAGCACATGGGACGTTCCAGTGTCACGGCCGAGCGGCGCCGCCAGATCATCGATGCCACCGTCCGGGTCATGGGGCAGAAGGGCTGGCAGGAAGCCTCGATCGATGAGATCAGCAAGGCCGCCGGCGTCAGCCGCGGGCTCGTCTCCTACCACTTCGGCGACAAGGCGGCCCTCCTCGCGGGCGTGCTCGAACGCTGCCGCGAGGTGTTCGTCGATACGGTCGCCGTCTCCATCGGGCCGGGGCTGGACCCGGTCTACCGCCTCCGCATGGTCACGCGGACCGCGATCCTGATGGCGCGCAAGGAGGCGCTCACCTACGACGTCTTCCTCCACTTCACGGCGAGCGCCCGCAGCGAACCCCAGCTCGCCGACCGCCTGCGCGACCTCTACCGCGACTTCCGGCGCGGCACGGCGAACGCCATCCGCGACGGCCAGCGGAGCGGCGCCTTCCGGCTCGATGTCGAGCCCGAGGCCGCGGCGGCCCACCACATCGGCACTATCATCGGCATCGCCTTCCAGTGGCTGCTCGACCCTGAGGGGTTCGACCTCGACCTCGCCGCGCGCCACGCGGAGGACGCGCTCATCTCGCATCTGACGCGGCGCTTCCCGATGTTCGCCGAAGTCGACGGCTGACCGTCCCGGCTACTTGAGCGCGATGGCGTTCGGCGGCGAGCCGATGCCGCCTGTCTTGTTCAGCGGCGCGGAGACGAGGAACGCTTCGTAGCGGCCGTCTGCGGCGCAATCGGCAGCGAGCCGGGAGAGGTCCCAGAGTTCGCCGATGGCGATGCCGAAGAGCCCGAGCAGCCACTCGTGGAGGAACCCGCCGTGCTCGCGCCGGGGCGGCCATGCCTCGACGGATGGCAGGTCGCTGGCGATGGCGCAGATGTGCAGGTTCCAGAGGTACTCCGCCATCGGTTCGCCGGCCGCGATGCCGGGCGCGCGGAACGCCGCCATGTTCGCGAGCCCGGCGCGGGCGCGCTCGTCGAGCCCCTCGTACCACTCGGTCCAGCCCGTCCGCAGCAGGAGGACGTCGCCCGGTTCGAAGGCGACCCCCTGCGCCTCCCGGCAGGCGTCGAGCTCGTCGACCGAAAACCGGCGGTCACTCGTGAAATCGATCGCCTCGCCGCGGGCGGCGAGGTAGCGGCCGATGTCGAGCACCACCGCCCGGCCGGCGATGCCGCGCCGCGCCCAGTGGTCGATGCCGCCCTTCGAGCCCGGCCTGCCGGTCACCTCTTCCTTCCGGATGCCGTTGTAGAACCCGTACTGCGAGTTGCCGACGTGGACGAGCGTGTCCCACTGGCTGCTGGCCTGCGGGTAGAAGTTGTCGAGCACGTCGTCATGGTGGATGGCGCCGCCGAAGATCGTCTGGCGGACCGCGCCGCGGTTGAAGAGGGGCGGATTCGGCAGCTCCATGTTCCAGTTGAGCGGGAACATCACGCCGCGCTGGACGAGGCGGGCCGCCTTCGCGATGCGCTCGGGCGTCTGGAGGTTGAACATGCCGACCTGGTCGTCCTTGCCGAAGAGCCACCAGGCGGATTTCGGCGGTGCGCCCTCCACCGCCGGGAGCTGGTCGAACCGGGGAAGCGTCACGTCATCTGCCATGGGCGGGGATTCTACGCGGGTCTTCGCCTGCCGCGAGTGGCGGAGCCGTCACAGGTTCCGGAGGAACGCGGCGAGCGCCCGCGCATCCGCCTCCGTGTCGGCGAAGACGAGCGTCACCGCCGCACCGTCCGGCTCGAGCTGGATGGCGGTAACGCCGTCCCGGCGGGTTGCGACGAGCTGGCCGGGCTCCTCCCGAACCGCCGGGGCGCGCGCCTCGAGGAGGCCGCGGTGGCGGACGGCGAATTCTCCAGCCTCCTTCGCGTCCGAAAACCGGATGCGGAGCGCGAGCGCGGCCCCGCCCGGCGCTTCGAACGTCGTGAGGGCATCGGCCGCCCAGCCGGCGGCGGCCTGCAGCGCCGCGAGCGCCGGGAGGCCGGTTTGGAGGTAGCTGGCCAGCAGGAATTCGCCGAGCGTGCTGGTGCTGTTGAGCGCCCAGCCCGGCGCCGGGGGCTCAGCCGGCAGCGCTGCGCCGCCCGGCGCCCACCCGGTCCGTTCGAGCTCCGGGTGGAGGATGAGGGCCGTCGCGCCCGGTCCGCCGGCGCGGAGGAGACGGTCGACCGCGCCCGGGTCGGTTCCCCGGAGGAGGCTGACCCACTCCGTCCCGGTCGTGTACTGGAAGGCCGCCTCCCGGGCGAGCGCGGGCGGGGGCGCGGCTGCAGCAGGGGGCGGTTCGACGGCCGCGCCCGGCGCGAGCCCGGGCAGGAGATAACGGGACGTCCACTGCCCTTCCGTCCACGAGGCGTCGCCTTCGAGCAGCGCCCGGAGCGCGAGGCGGGCGTCGAGCGTCGCGGCCCCGCGCTCGAGGCGGAGGATATCGAAGTGGAAATCCTGCAGCGCGTGCACGAATTCGTGGGCGAGGAGCCGCTGCTCCCACGGCTCGAGGCCGGCGGGCGAGGCCGGGAGCGCCCCGTCGCGGATGAGCCACACTTCGCGACGGCCCGGCAGGTAGAGCGCGCCGGCCGCTGACTCGAGCATCGCCCGTTCGGCAGCAGCGGAGTCGGTCCCCGGCGGCAGCAGGCCGAGGAGCCGGTAGACGGTGCTCCGTTCGGTGGCGAAGGCCGCATCGCCGGGGGCCGCTGCATCGGCGAGCAGGCCGGGCAGCGCCTCCCGGCGTACGACCCCGATGCGCAGCGACGCGGGCGGCGCGAGGCCGCGCACCTCCGCGACCTCATCGAGCATCGACCGGTAGGCGTCCGGCAGCGGCACCGTCTCGGACCGCGCAGGGGCGCCGCCGCGGCAGGCCGGGGCCGCCAGCGCGAGGCACAGGAGTGCCGCAGCGAACATCCATCGAGCGCGCTTCACGGGGTGCGAACCTTGCCCGAATCGTCGCACGTTGGCTATCCTCGAAGAAACGGCGCATTCGTCTAGTGGCCTAGGACACCGCCCTCTCAAGGCGGAGATCAGGGGTTCGAATCCCCTATGCGCTACCAACGCCAGCCGCGCGGGCTCGACGGTCGTCGGGCCCGTTTTCGTTCCCGCGCCCGTACACTGCAGGCGCCGCCGGGGCCGCGCCGGGCGCGAACCGGTCGCCATCGACCCTGCCGGGAGATGCCGCCATGCCGTTCGCCGATGACGAGACGATCGCCGCGTACCGCGAGGCCTGGGATGCCTGGCAGAAGCAGCTCCAGCATCTCCACCGCGTCTTCCTCGAAGGCGAGCCGATTCGGCCCGACCAGCTGAAAGGCCTGCTGGGCCGCGAAGCCCGCGCGAAAGAGCGCTGGGAGGCGGCCCGGCGGCGGCTGCTCGGCCTCGAACCCGAGCTGCCCGGGCCCGGGATATCGGACCCGGACCGCAACCCGTTCCGATGACCGGCGGACTGTCTTCCGAACGGTCCCGCGCCCGGAACCGCGAAGTTCCTACAATGGAACGCAGATGGCACGCCAGGGAACCCTTTCGGGGCCGCGCTGGAACCGGACGACCGGGTACGCTCTCCTGCTCCTGCTCGCGGCCATCCCGGTCATCGCCTTTGCGCTCGGGCCGCTGACGAGTTCGAGCTTCAGCCTGCGCGGCCCGGGCGGGCCATTCGTGGCGTTCTCCGCGGGCGTGCTCTCGTTCGTGTCGCCGTGCGTGCTGCCGCTCGTGCCGATCTTCCTCGCGCAGATCTCGGGGGCGAGCATCGAGAACGGCCGGGTGGTGGCCAGCCGCCGGGTGACGTTCACCCACGCCGTCGCCTTCGTCACCGGCCTGTCGCTCGTGTTCATCGCCCTCGGCGCGGCGGCGGGGCTCCTGGGCTCGTACTTCCTCGTCGACAACCAGGAGCGGCTGGGGGAGATTGCCGGCTCGCTCCTCGTCCTCATGGGGGTGCTCATCATCCCGCCGCGCGGGCGGGCCGAACCGCTGCTGTCGGCGCTGCTGCTCGTCACGCTCACCGGGGTGTTCATCCTCCTGGCCGACCTCGGCAACCTGCAGGAGGACCGCTTCCGGCTGGCGGCGCTGGGCGTCGTGCTCCTCCTCGTCTGGCTGCGGTTCGCGGGCTACGTGCAGCTCGCGTTCTTCCAGCGCTCGTTCGAAGTCCCCATCGCGCGGAACCACGGCGTCGGCTACCTGCGCTCCGCGTTCGTCGGCGGCGCGTTCGCGCTCGGCTGGACGCCGTGCGTCGGGCCGATCCTCGGGTCGATCCTCACGCTGGCTGCGACCTCCGGGGAAGCCGTTCGCGGGACGTATCTGCTGGCGTGGTACGCGGCCGGGCTCGCGGTGCCGTTCCTCATCGCCGGGCTGGCGGTGTCGGATGCGCAGCGGGTCATCCGCCGGGTGCAGCGGTTCGGGCCCGTCATCGAAATCGTCAGCGGCCTGATGCTGATCGTCGTGGGCGTCCTGCTCGTGAGCGGCCGGCTCACGGCGCTGAACGACTTCTTCACCTTCGCCGATTTCAACCAGGGGCTGTAGTTGAGGTCCATCGCATTGCCGGTACGCCGGCAAAAAGGTGCCCGGAAGGCCCGAACGTGATAGCCTTCGAAGGCAACCAGGACGGCGCGTTCGTCTAGAGGCCCAGGACGCCACCCTTTCAAGGTGGAGATCAGGGGTTCGAATCCCCTACGCGCTACCACGAACTGAACCCGGGCTCGACGTACGTCGAGCCCGTTGTCGTTCACGGACTGGCGCTCGCGGCGACCGCCTGGCGACGGGCGGGGTGCCCCGCGGCTCAGCGCGGGAGCGGGACACAGTTGCCGGTCCCCTGCTTCACCGAGTGGTCGGGGTTGGCAACGAGGATGCACATGGCCGTGGCCGCCGCGGGCCGGTCGGCCGTGGTGTAGCCGGTGAACGGGCTGCCCCCGCCGTAGACGAACCACGGCCCGGTCCCCGGCACGCCCGCCTGCTGCGGGGGCACGGTATCGAAGAAGAAGTGCACGTGCTGGCCGGGCAGCGCGGGCTGGAAGCCGGCGGTTTCGAACGTCACGCTGTAGCGGCTCCCGCTGAGCGTGATGCCGGTGATGCGCGCCGTCCCCGCAGCGAGCGTCGGGGTAGGCGTCGGCGCCGCGGTCGGGGCACCGGTTGCGGCCGCCGTGGGCGTGGTCGCGGCGGCGGCTGCCAGCGTGGCTGTTGCCGTCGCAGCCGCCCGGGTGCGGTCTGCGCCGGCCGCGGGCGGCGCCGAGTCGTCTCCTCCGCCCCCGAAGAGCAGGAAGGCGGCCCCGGCGACGGCCGCGGCGGCGGCTGCGGCACCGGCAAACACCAATCCTCGCGGCCGGCCCCGGGCCGCGGCGCCGGCCGCCGCGCCGCCATCCCGGGGCGGAGCTTCGCCGGGGGCGAGCGCTGCAGCAGCCGGGGGAGCGGCAGGGGCCGGTGACTCGCTGGCGGTCGGGTGCTCGCCGCCCCCGGCAGCGCGGTCGGGCAGGAGCGGCGGAGGCGCGGCTGGCGGCGCGGCGCCTGCCGCGAGCGACTGCCCCGCTTCGATGGCCGCGCCCAGCGCCACCGCGTGCTTCGGGCGGTTACGACCGCGACCGGCCGCCCGGTCATCTCCCGGACCGTCGCGGCCACGAGCGGGATGCGCGAGGTGCCGCCCACGAGGAGGACGCGGTCGACGGCGTCCATCGTGAGCCCTGCGCTGCGCACCGAGCGCTCCAGCGCCGCCACCGTTTCTCGGATGCGCGGGGCGATCGCGCGCTCGAATTCTTCGCGGGTGACCCGGACCGTCGTGTGGAGCCCCGGCAGCGCGGCGGTCACGACCGCTTCCGTGTCGTAGGAGAGCACTTCCTTCGCTTCGCGGCATTCGTCGCGCAGCCGCTGCACCGCCGGCCTCGCGGCGGGGTCGCTGGCCCCGTCCCAGTCGCCCTCGAGCGAACTGAGCACGTGCCGGAAGACCGCTTCGTCGAAGTCGATGCCGCCGAGCCGCTCGAGTCCCTCCGGCTGCCCGAGGAGCTCGAACCCGTCAGGGGTTTTCCGGAGTACCGAGGCATCGAACGTCCCCCCGCCGAAGTCGTAGACGGCGAGCACGGCGCCTGGCTCGACCCGTTCCTGGCTGGCGTAGTGGATGGCGGCAGCTATCGGCTCGGGGAGCAGCCGGACCGTGCCGAGGTCGGCGGCGCGGGCCGCGTGGTCGAGCAAGTCGAGCTTGTACCGGCTGAAGCTCGCGGGGTGGGTGACGACGATGGCGGCTGGCGGTTCGCCGCGCTGGCGGGCGGCTTCCTCCACAGCGGCCCGGAGAAGACACCCCCACAGGGTCTCCGCGCCGAAGGGGGTGCCGCCGAGGATGAGCGGGGTCGGGTCGCCGATCCGCCGCTTGAATTCGCGCGCGGCGCGCGCCGGTTCGGCGGGGGCGCGGCGTTCGGCCGCTTCGCCCGTCATCATCGTGCCGTCGTCCCGCAGCAGCACGACGGACGGGATCGACGCGCTCCTCGTCCCGAGCTGGAGCATGTCCACCCGCCCGGCTTCCCACACCGCAGCCGCCGTGTAGCTCGTTCCGATGTCGACCCCGAGGGCGTAGCTCATGCGATCCTGTCCACCATCCCGCGGCAAGATTCGCTATTCTAGCCGCGCGACAAATTGCCGCACGCTAATGCCTGCGAAGTGCATGGAAAAATGGATACAAAAAGTAGCCCTTCCGCGACGGCCGAAGCGTCGCACCCGGTTTCCGACGCAGCGCTGGATACGGCCCGGCTCGCCCGCGCGCTGGGGCGGGAGGACCTCGCTGCGATGCTGCTGGCTGCACGGGGCAGGCTGGCGCGCCCGGAAACGGTTCTCGTCGTGATCGGCGAGTTCAAGAAGGGCAAGAGTTCGCTCATCAATGGCATCCTCGGCCGCGACCTCTGCCCGGTCGATGACGACATCGCGACCGCCCGCCTCGTCCTGGTCCGCCATGGCGCGCCCGAACAGGTCATCGTGCGGAACCCCGACGGCACCGAGCTGGCCCGGTCGCCGGACCTCGCGGGGCTGGCCCGGCTCGCGACCGAGGCGCCGTCGGGCGGCGACCCGATGGAGCACGCCTACCTCGAGGTCTGCGCCGAGAACGCGTTTTTGGCCCACGGCGTCATTCTCGTCGACACGCCGGGCGTCGGCGGCGGCCTCTCGAGCGGCTACGAAACCCTCGCGCTCGGCTACCTCCATGCGGCCGACGGGTTGATCTTCGTCACCGACGCAAGCGGGCCGCTCTCCCGGTCGGAGATGGAGTTCCTCGCGCGGGCGCGCGGTGTCTGCCCCAGCGTGCTCGTCGCCGTCTCGAAAGTCGACCTCTACCCGGACTGGCGGGCGCTCGCGGCCGCCGACGAAGCGGTGCTGCAGGCCCGCGCCCCGGGCACGAGGCTCTACCCGCTCTCGGCTGCCCTGCGCGCCGCGGCCCTCGCTGCCGGGGACCCGGCGCTGAACGCCGAATCCGGCTTCCCGGCGCTCCTCGACGGCATCGCCGGAGAGATCCTGGACCCATCCCGTGAGCGCGCCGCCGCGCGCTGCCTCGCCGACGTCCGCACGGCCGCGCGGCAGTGCGAAGCCGCGCTCCTCGCAGAGGGCGAGGCGCTGACCGACCCGGCAGCCGGCCGCGAGCACGCCGACCGCCTCGCCGGCGAGCGCCGGCGCCTGGAAGAGCTCCGGGGCGCCGCCGCGCGCTGGCAGGTCATCCTCGGCGACGGCTTCGCCGACCTCATTTCGGATGTGGAGCACCGGCTCCGGGTCGAGCTGCGAACGATCACCCGCGACATCGAGGCGCGCATCGAGGACGAGGACCCGGCCGAGACCTGGGACGACCTTGCCAGCGAGGCGCGGAGCCGGATGGCCGATGCAGCGGTGAACGTCATCGTCGCGCTCGAGGACGGCACTGCGGCCATCGTCGACCGGATCGCCGCGGCGCTCGACGAAGAGGCGCTGGGCATCGGGCCGCCGCGCCGCGACGACGCGCCCGTGGACGTTACCAGCCTGTGGACCGCCCGCGCCCCGGAGGTTCGCCTCGTGAATGAGTCGGCCGCGACGGCGTGGGCATCTTTGCGCGGGGCACAGGGCGGCATCCTCGTGTTCGGCATGCTCACCGGGCTCGCCGGCCTGGCGTTCACGACCGGCGCGCTCGTCGGCATCGGCGTGCTCTTCGGCGGGAAGCAGCTGCTCGACGAGCGCAAACGGCAGGTCACCCAGCGGCGGCAGAAGGCCCGCATGGCGATCCGCCAGTTCATCGACGATGCCAACGCCGAGATCGCCAAGTCGATGCGCGATGCGGCGCGCGAACTCCAGCGGAAGGTGCGCGACGGCGTGAGCGAACGCATCAGCGAAGAGCTCCAGGCGCGGGTGAGCACGCTCGAACGGCTCCAGGAAGCGGCCCGCGCGTCTGACGCCGAGCGCCAGGCGCGGCTGCAGCAGGTGGCGGGCTGGCTCCAGCAGGCGCGCGGGCTGCTGCGGCGGGCAGACGAGCTCGAAGGAGCAACGGCGTGACGCCGGCTCCCGGGGCAGCACTGGCAGGACGGCTCGAGCGCGTGCTCCGCCGCGCCGCAGCCGACGACCTGCCGGACGCGGCAGCGGAACTTTTCGCAGCTGCCGACCGCCTGCACGGTCCCCTCCGCGTCGCGGTCGCCGGCCGCGTCAAAGCCGGGAAATCGACGCTCCTGAACGCGCTCCTCGGCGAGCGGCTGGCCGCGACCGATGCGGGCGAATGCACCCGCCTCGTCACCCGCTTCGTCCACGACTGGCAGTACCGCGTGACGGCCGTGCGGCGCGGCGGCGCCCGCGAGCCGCTGCCGTTCCGCCGCGGAGCGCGGGGCCTGGAGATCGACCTGGCGGATGCCGATGACATCGCGGAGATCGAAGTCGGCTGGCCATCGCGCAGGCTCGATGGGCTGGACCTGATCGATACCCCCGGGCTCGGGTCGCTGAGCCCCGAGGTGAGCGCCCGCACGGAGGAGCTGACGGGCGCGGCCGGGGGCGTCAGCCGCGTGGATGCCGTCATCTACCTCATGCGGCACGTCCACCGCGACGACACGGCGTTCCTCGAGGGGTTCCGGGACGCCGGCCTCCCGCTGGGAAGCCCCGTCACCACCGTGCTGGTTCTCTCCCGCGCCGATGAAATCGGCGGCGGCCGGCCGGATGCGATGGACAGCGCGCGCCGCATCGCCGCCCGCTACAGCGCCGACCCGCGTCTGCTGGCTCTCGCCGGGCAGGTCATCCCGGTTGCGGGGCTCCTCGCCGAGACCGCTTCGACGCTCGCCGAACTGGAGTACCGCGCCATCCGCGACCTCGCCGCCGACCCGTCGTCGCCGGCCCTGCTGCTCTCCGTCGACCGATTCCGCGACCCTGAGCGGAGCCCCCTGACGGCGGAACTGCGCGAACTCCTGCTGCAGCGGTTCGGTCTCTTCGGGCTCCGGGTGGCGGTTGCGGCCGCGGCCGAAGGGCGGGTGCAGTCGTCGAGCGACCTCGCCCGCATGCTGGAGGCGGTATCCGGCATCGGGCCGGTGCGGGAGGCGATCGACCGGCGTCTCCGGGCGCGGTCGCAGCTCCTCATCGTCCGCAGCGCGGTCGCCGCCGGCCGGCACATCGCCCGGCAGCACGCGGCCGCGAGCCCCGCCGGTGCTGCCCGGCTCGCGGCAGAACTCGACGACCTGGTCGCAAGCGCTCCCGAACTCGGACTCCTCGAGGCCGCCCACCTGGCCGCGACCGGCCTGGCCCGCTTCAGCCCGTCCGAGCGGGTGGAGGCCGACACGTTGCTCGACCGGTTCGCGGCCGCGAACCTGGCGCCTCTCCCTGCCGGCCACGCGCTGGCGGCGATCGACCGCTGGCGCGAACGGGCTTCGGACCCGCTGCTCGACGGGTTCGGACGGGCAGCGGCCGATGCGATGACCCGGGCGTACGAAGCGCTCTACGCGCGCTCCGGGGGCTGAACGCAGCGGGGCCGCGGCAGCAAACGCTGCCGCGGCCCCCGTTCGATGACGCGGGAACAGTATCAGTCGTCCAGGTCGTCATCCTCGGCCGGCGCGGCCATCGCCAGCGACTGGCGATAGAGTTCGGCGACCTCTTCCGCATCGAGCACCTGGATCTGGGCGGCGATATCGGCGTCCGATGGCTCGTCGCCGCCCTGGAAGAGTGCATCGCGGATCCAGTCGAGGATGCGCTCGAGGATGTTGCCGCCGCCGCGTTCTTCGTCCGCGAGGGGCGCGTCCTCGCCCATCACCGCGGCATCGGCGACTGCGGCGCGGACCCATGCGATGAGGCGGGCCACGTCGGGGTCGAACTCCTGGATGCCGCTGCCGTCCGAAGCAAGGCCGTCCGCGGGAAGAGGCACCTCGAAGACGACCGGCTCGAGGCTGGGCGTCGCGGCGGCGGCAGCCTGCGGCGGCGGGGCGATGGCGTCGTCGCGGGTCAGCGTCCACGGCGCCTCGGTTGGCGGTGCCGGAGGCTCGGGCGGCAGAGTGACGGGCGCGGGCTCGCCGGCCGACCCGTCGCTGCGGGAATCCGGCGCCGAAGCGCCAGCCCCACTCGTGTCGAAGACGTCGAGCGATGGCCCGGCGGGTGCCGAAGCGACGGGCACGGGCGCGGCGGAATCGGCAGGGTCCGGCGCGACCTCGCCGGCGACGTCCCCCGGCGGCGGCTGGTCGCCAGGCTGCTCGTACGCGGGCGGCGGCGGAGGCTGGTCCTGGTAACCGGGCTGTTCGTATGCGGGCGGCGGCTGGTCCCGGTAGCCGGGCTGTTCGTACGCCGGCGGCGGCTGGTCCTGGTAGCCGGGCTGTTCGTACGCGGGCGGCGGCTGGTCCTGGTCGCCGGGCTGCTCGTACGCAGGCGGCGGCTGGTCCTGGTAACCGGGCTGTTCGTCGACGGGCGGCGGCTGGTCCTGGTAACCGGGCCGTTCGTACGCGGGCGGCGGCGGCTGGTCCTGGTCGCCTGGCTGTTCGTCGACGGGCGGCGGTGGCTGGTCCTGGTAGCCGGGCTGCATGCCATTGGTCGGCGGCTGGTCGCCGGGCTGTTCGTAGGCCGGAGGCGGGCGGTAACCGGGCTGCTCGCCGTTGGCGGGCGGGTGTTCGGCCTCTCCGTTGCGTGGAGGCGCTGGCGGCTCTTCAGTTTCAGCAGGGGGCGGGGCAGGGGTTTCGCCCCGCGGCAGGTCGCCGGGAAGGGTTCGCGGCGCATCAGGAAACGGCGGGTCGTACACGATGCCCGGTCGCCCGCCTTCGCCGGGTTCGAGATTGCGAATCCGGTCGTCGATGGGCGCGGTCTGTGGCGGCTGCTCGCCGGGAGCCACCGGGTGCTCGGCCGGCGGGAGCGGGAAGGTCGTCCCAGGACCGATGGCTCCGATGTAATCCCCGACTTCATCGGCCCGCGCCGCCTGCTCCGCGGCTAGCCGCAGGCCTTCGTAGTCCTCGGCAGGCCCTTCGGACGGGTTGGGAAATATGCCGGAGAGCCCGGGAGGAGTCGATGTGCCGCCCTGAGCTGGCGGGACTTCGGGCATCGCCGAGGGTGCGCCGGGCGGGCCGCCGGCCGAAGCCGGGAGGTCCGGGCGGCCGTCGCCGTCGATGTCCATGCTGCGGACCTCGTCCGGGATCGGCCGGACATCGTAAACGGGCGTGCTCTGCTGCGCCGGCGGCCGCGGGGGCTCGGGCAGTATGGCGGCGCCGGAGCCCTCAGCCGGCGGGGGATTGTAGCTGCTGTCGGGCGTTTTTCCTACGGCTATCGGCGGCGGGACATGATTCGGGGTGCTGGACACGGAGACGCCTCCTTCGGCGGAAGATGGGGTCGGCTGGCCGCCTTCGTCAGTGCCCGCGGCCTGGGCATTCGGCTCGTTCGCTGCCGCCAGGTCGGCAGCGACGGCAGTCTCACTGGCCCCCTGGCTCTGCTGCGGCCGCGAGGATGTCGAGCCGGCGGACGACGGAACCGGATCGAGTCCGGGGGGTGTATGGGTCGACGTGCCCGCATCGCTGACGTTTTGCGGCGGCTGGCCATCGGGGCCGACCAGCTGCCAGCTGTTGGGGTCCGGGACGTTCGACTCGGCGCCGCTGTCACCGTCCGGCGGGGACGTCGGCATCCGGTTGGGCGGCGGCGCATCGGTCCGATTGGCCGGCGGGCCGGCGGTGCCGAGGGGAGTAACGGACTGGTCACTCACGGTCGATTCCTCCCGGGTCTACCCGGCGTCGTCGCTGTCGCTGTCGTCGTCGGAGGCGCTCGAACTGCCGGGTTGCGCCGCGTCGGCGGTGCCGTGTGCGTCGGCGATGGTGAGGCCGGAGCCGCCGAAGCCGGAGAGGGCGCTCGCCGGGTCCTCGGTGCGGGCGCTGCCGGTCCACTGGCCGGCCGCGTCGGGGCCGTAGTCGATGTTCCCGCGGTCGCCGGGGAGGATGCCGAAGCCAACGTTGCCGCTGCCGGTGCCGCCGCGGACGCCGGGGTCGCCCGGGTTGCCGATGAGGAAGTTCGTCATGCCCCTCTGGAGGGCGGCCGTCTCGGCGAGGCTGAGATTGCCGGCGGGCGGAACGTCGCTCGCGTCGTCCGCGGGGTCGACGTCCCAGCCGTGCCGCCCGGCCCGCATCGCATCGATCTGGTCCTTGTGGTGCTCGTAGATCCACGCGCGCAGCGCCGGGTTGTCCGGGGTCTCGTCGATGGGCTGGCTGGCCGAAGGCGCCTTCGGAGTGTCGCCGGCGCTCGGTTGGCCTGCCGACTGCTTCGCGGCGTCCCGCTCTCGTGCGGCGCGCTCGGCTTCAGCGGCCTTACGCTCCATCTCGGCAGCGAATCGACCTTCCTCGGTCAGACCGGCGGCGACGGTCGCCGCCCAGTCGCCGACGCCGGTGGCGTTGTCGATGGCGCGGCCTAACCGCCACCCGTAGAATAAAGAGCCTGCAACCTGCCCGACCGGGCCGTCCAACAGTCGGCTCGCGGCCGCCCCGATGTCTCCAACCGCATCCCAACCATTTCTCTCGCCGTCTTCCCCTCCGCTCACGACGATTCCGCCGCCGCGAGTGTCGGTCCACCTGGTGATGTTGGCTTCGGGGGGCTGAGGCTTACCCGAAACGGGTTCACCATCGAGGATGGTGTCAACGGGTTCACCATCGGGGATGGTGTCGTACGGATCGCCGGGGGCCGGCAGCGGCCGCGCATCGCCCTCGCCTTCGGCCGGGCTCACGCCGGTCGTTCCGCTCCCCATGGAATCGAGCGCGGCTTGCATCAATCCCAGCTCGCCGGAGCCGCTCATGGCCCCGCGCCCGCTGCTCACCGCGAAGGGGTCGCTGCCGGTGCCGCCGGTCATCGCCCCCATGGCCGATTCGGCCATACCCTGGTAGGCCTCGTTGCCGTGCCCGGGGCTGCTGCCGCCCGGCAGTCCTGACCCGGCACCGGTGTCGGCGATGGCGGCATCGAGGTCGGCGACCGCCCCGCCGATGAGGTTGAGCCCCGGCGCGCGGAGCGCGTCGCCGAAGGAGGGGCTTTCCGTGCCCGGCATGCCGTACCGGTCGTCGGTCCCGGGCATCCCGCCCGCGGCCTCGCCGGTCTTCGCCTGGAGGTCGTCGAGGGACGGCCTGGCGATGTCCTGGAAGGCGCCGGGGACGGCGCGCTCTGCGATATTGCTGCCGGCAGACGCCTCGGCGCGGTCGAGCGCGTCGCGGAGGCTCTCGGCGGTGCGCTCGAGGTCCGGGACCGGTGCCGCGGGCGCGGCGGCGGCGATGCTGCTGAGTCCCGAGGCGTTCCCGCTGCCCGGGGTATTCCCGTCGGCAGCCCGGGCCGCCGGCCCGTTGATGGCCGGCTCGCTGTTCCGGCGCAGGGCGTCTTTTACGTCTGCCCCGGCCGCCTCAGCGGGTGACGGCGCCCGTTTCAGGTCGATGGTGCGGAGGTCCGGCGCCGGGGCGGTCCTGGCGGTCGGCGGCGCTTCATTGGCAGGGGGCGGGGGCGGCGCGGCGTCAGCGGCCGGCGACCGCTTCGGGAACTGGGGGCCGTTGGGGGAACGCTTCGGCATGCGGGCCACATCCTGGTCGAGGATGCGGGCAGTCTCGGACCCCCGAATCTGGGCAGCAATGCCGAAAATGACACATTTTGTACCCGCGCGGCCGGGCCGCGTCAGGCCCCGGGCGGCGGGATGCGCGGCCACGTCCGGTCGTAGTACGGCCGGCGCCCATCCTCGACGATGCGAAGCTGGTGGACCGCCTCCGCCGTCCGCCCATCGAGGGGAATCCAGTCGTTGAACCAGATCGACGGTGGGTTATTGGCCGGGCCGGTGACGGAGACGAAGCGGAGCTCGCCCACTTCCGAATTGCCCCAGACGACCGGGTAGGTCAGCCGAACGCGGTAGGCCCGGCCGGGGACGGTGTTCCAGAGTTCGAGGAACTTCTGCACGTACTCCGGGCTGCCGTTCATGAGGAACTGGACGGCGGCCGCGAGATACGGGTGCTGCGCCGGGTCGAGGGCCGCGTCGCCGCCGTAGTGGCCCTTCACGACGGAGACCGCGACGGAGAGCGCCTCTGACCAGTTGCGCAGCCGGCGGGCGAACCCCGGCGTGGTGAGCATGCTCAGGAATCCCCGCTGGAACGGCCCTTGCAGCTCGCGGTGGAGGTCCACCTCCCACACCCGCTGGATGACGGCGTTCGCAGCCACCACCTCGAACAGCTCAGTCGTGATGCAGGCCGGGTGCGGCAGGTCGGCGATTGCCTCGGCCGCGCTGCGCAGCGTGAACCACTCGTCTTCGAGCCGGTCGGCAGGCGAGGCGAAATCGGGCGCGTAGCCAGCGCCGCTCAGCACCTGCTGCCGGGCGAACGCGTCGGCGTCGAGCGCATCGAGGAGGCCGATGAGCGCCTCGCGGCTGGGGTGGCGGACGCCCGTTTCGTAGGCCTTGATGGACGCCGAAGAGATGCCGGCGCGCGCTGAGAGTTCCTCCCGCGAGAGATGGACCTGCCTCCGGAGCGTGCGAAGCTGGTCCATCCAGCCTTCCATGGTCTCGTTACCCGGCCGTGAGATTCGCGCATCCTACGTGAACGCAACGGCGAATGAAAGCCACGGCACCTGTCCGTGCAGGGCGCCCGCGCTACCAGCTGTCGATGTTCGGCCGCTTCTTCCCGGCGCGGGGAGCGGGCGGCCGGATCGACGCCAGCAGCGCGGTGAGCCACGCGCGCGTTTCGGCCGGGTCGATGGCGTCGTCGACTTCGAAGAGCGACGCCTGGTTGAGCGCCTTTCCGCGGGCGTAGGCGCGCGCCACCATCTCCTCGTAGAACTGCCGCCGCTTCTCGGGGTCGTCGATGGCCGCCAGTTCGTTCCGGTAGCCGAGCTTCACCGAACCCTCGAGCCCCATGCCGCCGAATTCGGCGGTCGGCCAGGCGACGGTGAAGAAAGGCCGGTGGTAGGTGCCGCCCGCCATCGCGATCGCGCCAAGCCCGTACGCCTTGCGGAGGATGACCGTGAACGTCGGCACCGAAATGTTCGCGCCCGTCAGGAAGACCCGGGCCGCGTGGCGGACGAGCGCCGTCTTCTCGGCTTCCGGCCCGACCATGATGCCCGGCGTGTCGCAGAAGTAGACGACGGGCAGGTCGAACGCGTCGCAGAGCTGCATGAAGCGGGCCGCCTTGTCGGCGCCATCGGCATCGATAGCGCCGCCGAGGTGGGCGGGGTTGTTCGCGATCACGCCCACCGGCCGCCCTTCGACCCGGGCGAGGGCGGTAATCATCCCGACGCCGAATTTCGGCCGGAGTTCGAGGACCGACCCGGTGTCGAAGAGCAGCCGGATCGCCTTCCGGACGTCGTACACGCGAAGCCGGTTTTCCGGCACGACATGCCGGAGCAGCCGCTGGTCGGCGGCCTCCCAGCGCGGGAGCGGTCCCTGGAAGTAGGCGAGGTACTGCTTCGCCGTCTCGACGGCCTCGGCCTCGTCCTTCACGAGGATGTCGATGACGCCGTTCGGCACCTGGACCGAAACGGGACCGATCTCCTCCGGCGCATAGATGCCGAGGCCGCCGCCCTCGATCATCGCCGGGCCGCCCATGCCGATGTTGGCGTCTTCGGTGGCGATGACGACGTCGCAGCAGCCGAGGAGGGCGGCGTTCCCGGCGAAGCAGCGCCCGGTCGTGATGCCGACCATCGGGACGTGCCCGGAGAGCTGGGCGAAGCGGGTGAACGTGGGCGGCGAGAGCGCGCTCGCGACGATGTCGGTATCGCCGGGCCGCCCGCCGCCGCCTTCCGCGAAGAGGATGAACGGCATCCGGCCCTGCTCGGCGATGTCGATGATCCGGTCGGTCTTGCGGTGGTTTTGGCCGCCCTGCGTGCCGGCGAGCACGGTGTAGTCGTAGGCCATGATGGCGCAGCGGCTGGCGGGGTCGCCGAAGAGGTCGCCGTTGACGCTGCCGACGCCGGTGATGAGGCCGTCGGCCGGCGTCTTCTCGATCAGCTCCTCGAGCGAGCGGCGGGCGCGCTGCGCGGCGAGGACGAGCGGCCCGTATTCGATGAACGTCCCCGGGTCGCAGAGGTGGGCGATGTTCTCGCGCGCGGTCCGGTGGCCGGTCGCGTGCCGCCTGGCGACGGCCTCCGGCCGCCGCTCGTCCCGCGTCCGCGCGCGGCGTTCGAGCACCTCGGCGAGGTCCGGCCGGATGGCGTCGAGGTCGATGGATTCCTCGGCCGCCTCGCTGTCCGCGTCGTCGAGGCCGGGCGCGATGGTGAGCAGGAGCGCGCCTTCGACGACCGGGAGCCCGGCCGCTGCTTCGACGCGGACGACCGTGCCTGAGCAGGGCGCGGTGACTTCGTGCTCCATCTTCATCGCTTCCATGACGGCGAGGACCTGGCCAGCCCGCACCGCCGCCCCGGGCTCGACGGCGATGGCGATGACCGTCCCCTGGAGCGGCGCGCGGACGGCCTGCTGCCCTTCGTCGACCGGCACGGCGTCGGCCGGCGGGCGCGCCGGCGCCTGCTGCTTGCCGTACGCGAGCACGGCCAGCGGATCGCTCGTGTCGATGCGGGCGCCGGCGATGGCGGGCTGAGCCGGTTCGCCGGGTCGTGCGCCTTCAGCAGGCGTGGCGGCGAAGCGGGCAGCCGCCTCGGCCAGCGCGGGCGCGTGCTCGTCGATGAAGCGGGTGTGGAGGTCCGCAGCGGGAAGCTCGGGCCGCTCCGCGAGCGCCCGCAGGAACGGGAGATTCGTCTCGACACCGGCGATATCGAACTCGGCGAGCGCCCGCCGGAGGCGCTGGACCGCCGGGGCGAAGTCCGGCCCGGGGGCGCGCACGATGACTTTGGCGAGGAGCGAGTCGTACGCCGGGCTGATGGCCAGTCCGGGGTACGCTGCCGTGTCCACGCGGGTGTGCGGGCCGGCGGGGGGCGCGAACCGCTCCAGCGTCCCGGCCGCCGGGTAGGCGAGCCCGGTCGGCGTCATCCGCTCGGCGTTGACGCGCGCCTGGACGGCGAAGCCGCGGGCGGGCGGCGGGCCGTCGGCCAGCCCCAGGTCGGCAAGCGTCGCGCCGCCGGCGATCTGGAGCTGCGCCGCGACCAGGTCGAGCCCGGTCACCTCTTCGGTCACCGTGTGTTCGACCTGGAGGCGGGCGTTCGCTTCGATGAAGAACCACGGCGAGCGCTCGTCCAGGCCGTTCGCGGCGTCGACCAGGAATTCGAAGGTGCCGAGGCCGCGGTAAGCGAGCCGCCGGGCCATCGCGAGCGCCGCCTCGATGAGCTGGCCCCGGAGCCCCGGCGGCAGCCCCGGGGCGGGCGCGATTTCGACGACCTTCTGGAAGCGCCGCTGGAGGCTGCACTCCCGCTCCCAGGCGTGGGTCACGGCGCCGGTGCCGTCGCCGATCACCTGGATCTCGATGTGGCGCGCCCGTTCGATGAACCGTTCCGCGTAGAGCGAGCCGTCACCGAAGGCCGCCGCTGCTTCTGAGGATGCGCGCGCAAAGGCGGCCTCGAGTTCATCGGCGGTCCGCACGACGCGCACACCGCGGCCGCCGCCGCCGGCCGCGGCCTTGAGCAGCATCGGGGCGCCGTCCAGCCCGGCGAAGAAGGCGCGGGCGCCGTCGAGGTCGAGCGCAGATGGCGAGCCCGGGATGACCGGCACGCCGCAGGCGATGGCCAGCTCGCGCGCTGCGACTTTGTCGCCGAGCGCGGCGAGGGTCGCAGGGGCCGGTCCGACGAAGGTCAGCCCTGCAGCCTCGCAGGCGGCGGCGAAATCGGCGCGTTCGCTGAGGAAGCCGTAGCCGGGATTTACCGCATCGGCGCCGGTCTCCTGCGCCGCCCGGACCACGGCGCCGATGTCGAGGTAGGCGGCGGCGCCGGCGCCCGGCAGCCGGGCCGTGCAATCCGCGCGGCGGAGGTGCAGGCTCGCGGCGTCGTCGTCCGGGGCCGCAGCCGCGGTCTCGATGCCGAGGTCGGCGGCGGCGCGGATGATGCGCAGGGCGATTTCCCCGCGGTTGGCGATGAACAGTCGGCGAATCGGCATGGCCCGTCGCTGTCGGTGCTGGTGCGCGAAGCATAGCTGCACGCGGGCGAACGCGCTGGCGAAACTACCCGGGTGAACGCCGTTCGCGTAGGCTGTCCCGCGAGGAGTCGACCGATGAACTACAGGCTGTTGTGGATTGGGGCCGTCAGCGGGCTCGCGCTGCACCTCGCCGGGCTCGGCTGGGACGTCTACCGCCACTCGCGCGACGTGACGCTGGCGCAGCGCGAAGACGTCCTCTCGCTGGCGAACCCCTCGCACCTCATGATCGTGGCGGGCACCGCGATCATGGCGGCCTGCCTGCTCGGCGTCGCCGTGACGTGGATGAACGAACGCCGGTTCGGCGGTGATGGGGCGTTCGGCGGACTGCTGCGCGGCGCCGGCCTGCCGGCCGTCGGCATCGCGGCGGCAGGGTCGATCTGGCTGGCGTCGCAGGCCGATTCGAGCGGCCTCGTGCACGATGCCTCGCACAGCCACGGGCCGGAACAGGCCATCGTCCTCGACCTGCCGCTCGCGCGGGCGGTCGGCAATGAGACCGCGGCCCGGTTCGTCACGTCGAGCGGCGGCCACAGCCACGCGCCGGGCGGTTCGGCCGCCGGCGACGACCCGATGGGCGAGGGCTCAGCCCACCATCACCACGCCGAGGTGCCGGTGACCGCCGAGCAGCTCGAAGCGGCGGCGGCGTTCGTGGCCCGGCTCCGGACGGCAATCGCGCCCTACGAGGACGTCCGCCGCGCCATGGCCGACGGCTACCTCCAGATCACGCAGGACCTCCCCGGCATCGCGGCGCACTTCATCCGGCTCGACTACCAGCGCGACGGCCGCGAGATGGACCCGGAGCGGCCGGAAGTGCTGCTCTACACGAAGCGGCTCGACGGGACGTGGCGGCTCGTCGGCGCGATGTTCCTCGCGGAGGGCGTCACGGAGGAGCCGCCGTCGTACTTCGGGCCGCTCGACGCCTGGCATTACCACGAGAACCTCTGCTTCGTCGGCAGCGGCGTGCGGACGGTCGCCAGCCGCGAACAGTGCCCCGGCGTGTTCACGGCGCGCACCCCGTGGCAGCTGCACGTGTGGACCGTGCCCACGGCGGGCGGCGTGTTCGCCCACGACATGCCAGAGATCGACCCGGGGGCGTACCCCGGCGCCGTGCTGCCGGCTGCGCAGGAGCTGCGCGCGCAGGCGCGGTGACCCGGCGGGCCGGCCGCGGCGACGCCTAGGACGTGACGGCGCCCTTCGAGGCGCTCGAGACCTGGGCGGCGTACTTCGCGAACACCCCGCGCTCGTATTTGGGGGGCCGCGGCGTCCAGGCCGCGCGGCGGCGTTCGAGCTCCGCATCGTCGACGTGGAGGGTCAGCTTCCGGTTCTTCACGTCGAAGCTGATGATGTCGCCTTCCTGCACGAGCGCGATCGGGCCGCCGACGGCCGCCTCGGGCGCGACGTGCCCGGCCATGAGGCCGCGGGTGGCGCCGCTGAACCGGCCGTCGGTGAGCAGCGCGACGGATTCGCCGAGGCCTTCGCCGACGAGCGCCGCCGTGACGCCGAGCATCTCGCGCATGCCCGGGCCGCCCTTCGGCCCTTCGTTGCGGATGACGACGACGTCGCCGGCATGGATCTGCCGGTTCGCGACCGCCTGGAAGGCGTCTTCCTCGCATTCGAACACCCGGGCGGGGCCTTCGTGGTACATCCGCTCGTGGCCGGCGACTTTGATGACGCAGCCCTCGGGCGCGAGATTGCCTTTGAGGATGACGAGGCCGCCGGTGGGCTTGAGCGCTTTCTCGACCGGGAGGATGACGTCCTGCCCCGGCGTCTCGACGGCCTCCTCGGCTTCCTCGGCGATCGTCCGGCCGGTGACGGTGAGCACGCCGCCGTGGAGCTTGCCAGCCTCGAGGAGCCGCTTCGCGAGCAGCCGCGTGCCGCCCGCGCGGTCCATGTCGAGCGCGACGTAGCGCCCGCCGGGCCGCATGTCGCCGATGAGCGGCGTCCGCTCCGAGACGCGGTCGAAGTCGTCGATGTCGAGCGGAACGCCGGCCTCGTGCGCGATGGCGAGGAGATGGAGGACGACGTTGGTCGAGCCGCCGGTCGAGGCGGCGCAGATGATGCCGTTCTCCAGCGCCTCCCGGGTGAGGATCTGCCGCGGGAGGATGCCTTCGTTGAGCACCTTCATGACGAGTTCGCCGGCCCGGAAGGCGACCTTCCGCTTGCGGGCGTCGGTCGCGCCGACGGTGGCGCTGCCCATCGGCGAGAGGCCCATGAATTCGAGCGCCGTGGCCATCGTGTTGGCGGTGTACTGGGCGCCGCAGGCGCCGGCGCCCGGGCAGGCGGCGTCGACGATCTCTTCCAGCTCCTCCTCGGAGATGGTGCCGGCGGCCTGCTGGCCGACCCCTTCGAAGACGTCCTGGATGGTGATGTCGCGGCCTTTGTAGCGGCCCGGCGCGATGGACCCGCCGTAGAGCACGAGCCCCGGGATGTTGAGCCGGGCGAGCGCCATCGCCGCCGCGGGGATCGTCTTGTCGCAGCCGACGATGATGACGGCCGCATCGAAGGAGTAGCCGATGGCCGCCAGCTCGATCGAATCGGCGATGATTTCGCGGGAGACGAGCGAGGCCTTCATGCCCTCGGTGCCCATCGAGATGCCGTCGGAGATGGAGATGGTGTTCACCTCCATCGGCGTGCCGCCGGCAGCGCGCACGCCGGCCATCACCTCCGCCGCCAGCTCGCGGTGGTTGAAGTTGCACGGCATCGTGCCGATCCACGAGTGCGCCACCATGACGAGGGGCCGCCGCAGGTCCTCGCTCGTGAAGCCGACGGATTTGAAGTAGGAACGGGCGGGCGCCCGGTTGGGGCCATCGACGAGGATGCGGCTGCGGGCTCGTGGGTCGTAGGTCATGCTGCGCTCCCGGGGAAAGTCGTTCTTAGCGAGAAGCTTACTCCCCGGACGGGTCGCGTTCGACCGGGGGTCGGTTGTTCCCTGCAACCCGGCCGGCGGCGTGTGGTATGCTCGCGCCATGCGCCGCACCAGCTTCGCCGAGATGCCCTGCTCGGTGGCCCGCACGCTCGAGGTCATCGGCGAATGGTGGACCATGCTCGTCATCCGCGAAGCGTTCAACGGAGTGCGGCGGTTCGATGACTTCCAGGCGCGGCTCGGCATCGCCCGGAACGTGCTGGCGGCCCGCCTCCAGCGGCTCGTCGAACATGGCGTGCTCGAACGGCGCCAGTACCAGGACCGGCCGCCGCGCTGCGAATACCGGCTGACCGAAAAGGGCCGCGACCTCTATCCGGTGCTCGTCGCGATGCTCTCCTGGGGCGATAAGTGGATGGCCGGGCCGGAAGGCCCCCCGCTGACGCTGGTGCATGAGTGCGGCAGCCCGCTCGGCGCGAAGCTCGTCTGCGGCACCTGCGGCGAAGCGCTCGACCCTCGGCAGGTCCGGCCCGAGTGGAACCGGCCGGCCGCCGCTGCCGAATCCTGAGCCGCGCTACCCCCCGCTCCGCTGCGGCGGCTCCTGCGGCTTCCGCTCGCGGGGGAGCACCTGCACCTCGTGGCGGTACGGGATTTCGATTCCTTCGCGGTCGAACCGCTCCTTGATGCGCCGCCGCAGCTCGCCCGCGAGCTCCCACTGCTTGAAGACCTTCACGTCGCCGACCACCTTCAGTTCGACGCCGTCCTCGGCGAGCCGGTCGACCCGCACCACCGAAGGCGTGCTGAGGAAGTCGTCCGGTCGGTCGGCGGCCAGCCGTTCGCACTCTTCGTTGATGACCGGGATGACCCGGCTGAGATCCTCTTCGTAGGCGACCAGCACGTTCAGGTTCACGCGGCTGAAGCCCTGCGTCATGTTCGTGGCCACCGTGATGGCGCTGTTCGGGATGACGTGCACGTTCCCGTCCATATCGCGGAGGACGGTGCGCCGGGGCGTGATCTCGATGACCTGGCCGCTGACGCCCGCGACGCGCACGACGTCGCCGACCGCGTACTGGCCTTCGACAAGGATGAAGAGGCCGTTGATGACGTCTTTGATGAGCGTCTGGGCGCCGAGGCCGATGGCGATGCCGGCGACGCCGACGCCCGCGATCAGCGCCGAGACCTGCACGCCGAGCTGGTCGAGCACGATCGCGGCGCCGAGGAAGGCGAGGAAGATGTTGAAGAGCCAGCCGAGCGTCGCCATCAGGGTGTCCACCCGGCGCTCGACGACCTCCGGGTCCTCGGCGCGCGCTTTCGCGGCCCGGAGCGAGGCCGAGCGGATGAGCCGGCTGAGCACCCGCTGGACGACGATGCGGAGGATCACCAGGCCGGCGATGACCGCCACGATGGTGACGCCGTTCTCCCGGAGCCATTCCTCCCAGGCCTCGGCGGTCGTCGGGATGAGGAACGGGATGGTGCTGCTCATACGGCCCTGAGTTTCGCGTAGCTTTGCAGGAGGCGCCGCGTCCCGGCGGTGTCGAATTCGACCACGTATTCGATGTCGCCGCCGTTGTTCCGGGCGTCGGTGACGGTGCCTTCGCCGAATTTCGGGTGGACGACGCGGGCGCCGACGGGGAAGGCGGCTTCCTCTGCCGGTTCGAGCTCGGGAGGCGGGACCGCAGCCGCAGCCTCGGCGTAGCTGCGGGGGGCGCTCCCGGCCGGGCGGCGGAGGTCCGCCGGGATGTCGGCGAGGAAGCGGGATGGCGGGTTCGCCGAACTCATACCGAACGTCATCCGCCGGTAGGCGCGCGTGAGGTAGAGCACGTCCATGGCGCGCGTGATGCCGACATAACAGAGCCGGCGCTCCTCAGCCATCTGTGCGGGGTCATCGAACGAGCGGATGTGTGGCAGGAGCCCTTCTTCCATCCCGACGAGGAAGACGACCGGGAATTCGAGGCCTTTCGCCGCGTGAAGGGTGATGAGCGTCACCCCCGCCGCGCGGCCGTCGAGCGTGTCCTGGTCGGTGACGAGGGCGACGTCCTGCAGGAAGGTGGCGAGGTCGTTGCCCTCGCCGGCGGCCTCTTCGTACTCGGCGAGCAGCGACTGCAGTTCGAGGACGTTTTCGAGCCGCTCCTCGGCGTCGTCACCTTCGCGGAGGTAGCGGACGTAGCCGACGGCATCGAGGAGGCGTTCGAACAGGTCGCCGAGCGGCGCCTGCCGGTGGGTCCGCAGTTCGTCGATGGTGCCGACGAACCCGCGGAGCGCGGCGGCGGCCCGGCCGGCGACGCCCTCGGCGCGTCCTTCGGCGGCGATGCGGCACGCTTCCCACGTGCTGACGCCGTGCGCGGCGGCCAGCTCCCGCAGGCGGTCGATGGTGCGGTCGCCGATGCCGCGGCCGGGCACGTTGATGATGCGGAGCAGGCTCGCTTCGTCGGCCGGGTTGTGGATGACGCGCAGGTAGGCGAGGAGGTCGCGAACCTCGCGCCGCTCGTAGAAGCGGACGCCGCCGACGAGCCGGTACGGAATGCGGTAGCGGACGAGCGCCTCTTCGAAGGGGCGGGACTGCGCGTTGGTGCGGTACATGACGGCGATGTCGCTGGGGCTGCGCCCGGCGGCGATGAGGCGGCCAGCTTCCCGCGCGACGAACTCGCCCTCCTCCTCATCGTTGTAGGCCTCGCAGGTGAGGACCTGTTCGCCGCCGGTCCGCTCCGTCCAGAGGCGGCGCGGGTGGCGGCCAGGGTTCCGCGCGATGACGGCCTCGGCGGCCGCGAGGATGGGCGCGGTGGAGCGGTAATTCTGTTCGAGCAGGGCGACGGCGGCGCCGGGGAAGTCCCGCCGGAAGTGCTCGACGTTCCGGACGTCGGCGCTGCGCCAGGAGTAGATGCCCTGGTCCGGGTCGCCGACGACGGTGATGTTGCCGTGCACGCTGGCGAGCTCGCGGGCGAGGACGTACTGGGCCGGGTTCGTGTCCTGGAACTCGTCGACGAGCACGTGGCGGTAGCGGCCGGCCCACTTCTCGCGCAGCTCCGGGACCCGGAAGAGGTCGATGGCCCGAAGCAGGAGGTCGTCGAAGTCAAGACCGCCGGCGCGGCGGAGCGCCGCCTCGTACCGCTCGTAGGCGCGGGCCGCGACCTCCTCCGGGTAGGTCCGCGCGCGGGCGAGGAGCTCGGCCGGCCCGAGCATCTCGCTCTTGGCTGCCGAGATGCGGGTGAGCACCGAGCGCGGCGGGAACTGCCGCGGGTCGATGCGCAGCTCCTCGAGGACGCGCTTCATCACGCCGAGCTGGTCGGCGTCGTCGTAGATGGCGAACTCCCGGGGGATGCCGATCGCCTCGCCGTCGATGCGGAGCCAGCGAGCGCACATCGCGTGGAAGGTGCCCATGTGGAGGGCCGCGGCGTCCTCACCAATGAGCCGGGCGGCGCGGTCGCGCATTTCGCGGGCGGCCTTGTTCGTGAACGTGACGGCGAGAATCTGCCACGGCGGGATGCGCCGTTCGCGGATGAGCCAGGCGATGCGGTGAGTGATGACGCGGGTCTTGCCGCTGCCCGGCCCGGCGAGGATGAGCAGGGCGCCGTCGCCGTGGGTGACGGCGGCGCGCTGCGCATCGTTCAGCCCCGCGAGGATGTCGGCGGCGGTGAGGGCGGCGTCCACCCCCGGATCGTACCATTCGATCACCCGGCTGAGCGATTACGGCGCTGCATGTTGCCCCCGGCTGCGGTAAGGTGATGCGGGGCTGGCGCCCCGCCGGAGCTGAGGATGTTCGATTCGTGGCCCGGGGGCTCCTGGGAAGCGACGGTCCGGTACGTCGTCGCCGTGCTGGTGCTCTACCTCGCGGCGGTCTGGGTCGCCCTCGTGTTCTGGACTTACCGGGATATCCGGCAGCGGACGCGCGACCCGGTCCTGCAGACGGTCGCCGTGCTGCTCGTCCTGCTGTTCTTCCTGCCGGGGCACTGGGTCTACCTGATCGTGCGGCCCCGGTACACGCTCGCCGAGCTGTACGAGCGGTCGCTCGAAGAGGAGGCGCTGCTGCAGGAGCTGGAGGACCAGAAGGCGTGTCCCACCTGCAAGCGGCGCGTGCAGGATGACTTCCTCGTTTGCCCGTCCTGCCGGACGCAGCTGAAGGAGCCATGCCGGCAGTGCGGGCGGCCGCTGAGCTATGCGTGGGTCGCCTGCCCCTACTGCGGGCTCGAAAAGCCGCCGCGCGAAGGGTTCGGCGCGCGCCCGGTCCGGGCACCCCAGCCCCGGCAGTACGCCGCGCCGCCGCCGGCAGCCCCGCCGCGGCAGCAGGCCCCGGCCGCGCCCAGGGTGCCGCCCGGCCCCGCGCCGCAGCCGCGGCCGAACCGCGACCCGTTCGGCGCGCGGCAGGGAGAAACGCAGGCACGGCCCGGGGGCGAAGAAGGCCCGATCATCGGCGGCTGAGGGCACGAGGAAGTCCGCTCGTGCGCGTTTCCCATGAGACCTTTGCCCGCCACGCCCGGGGCGTGGAGCGCGGGATCAGGCGGTCGCGGAGGCGGGCGCCCCGAGGAGCGCGTCGAGCAGCGGTGTGCCGGCGAGGAGGTCGCTCATCCGGTCAAGCTTCCGTTCGCCGCGGAACCGCGTACCCTCGAAGACCCGCTCGAGCGCGATGACCGTGTTTTCCGTGTCGGTCCGGGAGAGGACGACCGGGACGCCGCTGGCCGAGGCCGCATCCAGCGTGTAGCCGCTGGGGTGGCGGCCGCCGGTCAGGATGAGCGCATTGGGGTTTGCGCGCAGGGCGGCGAGGTGCATATCCGTCCGGTCGAACCGCGCCACGACCGTCATCGACGGGAAGCGGCGGAAGTAGGGCTGACCGGCGTCCGACCCGATGGGCGCGATTACGAGGTAGTCCGAGGTCGTATCGGCAGGGACGTCGCCCGGCAGGAGCACCTCGGCGTGGAGCCAGCGGAGCGCTTCGTCGAGGGCGAACCCGGCCAGGGTGCGGTCTTCGCCGACTTCGATCTGCAGCGGCGACCCTTCGCCGACGCGGACCCCGCGAAGCCCGGGAACCGCGGTGACGACGACCGCGACGGCGCCTGCCGGCGCTGGGCCGCCCGCTTTGCCCGCCCGGGAGACGGCGACGACGGCGGCACCGGCCGGCACCGCGGCGGCCGGGCATTCGACCACGAGCGTCTCGACGGCCGCAGGGGCCGGGATCTCGGAGAGGGCTTCGGCCGGGCTGCCCGGCGCGAAGTCGAGCGCCGCGAACCAGGCCGCATCCTCCGCTGCGCGGCCCGCCGGGTCGGCGAGGCGCACGAGGCGCGTCGGCCGGCCGCGGTAGGCGAGCGCCCGGGCGATGGCGGCGGCGACCCCGGTCTTGCCCGCCCCGGGTTCGGCGGAGGTCACGGCGATGATGCTCACGCGGCAGGCTCCTGCGCCGGTTGGCGCCAGCATGGATTGTGACGAACGGAACGGATTGCGGCAACGCGCGCCGTTCACCCCGCAGCGGCTACGATCGAACGCATGCACACCACACGCAAAGTTTCCGTCGAACGCAACCGCCTCCGCTTCGCCGCCGCCCATATGGCCACCTTCGGGGGTGCCTGCGAGCCGCTCCACGGCCACAACTACGATGTCATCGTCGAAATCGAAGGGCCGCTGACCGACGACGGCTGGGTCTGGGACTTCGGCGCGGTGAAGCGGGCCGCGCGCGAGCTCGCAGAGCTGCTCGACCACAAGTTCCTGCTCCAGCGCAAGAGCGCGCACCTCGACATCCGGGAAGAGCCGGACGTGTGGGAGGTTTCGTTCCGGGGCAAGACCTACCGGTTCCCGGCCAGCGATGTGCTGCCGCTCCCGATTCCGAACTCCACCGCCGAGTGCATCGCCGAGTGGTTCACGGGGCAGCTGCTGGACGCGCTGCAGCGCCAGGGCGCGACGCACCTCCGGCGCATCACCGTCGGCATCGAAGAAATGCCCGGGCAGGTCGGCTGGTATACACTGGAGTTGTGAGCGGCCCGTTCCGCTTCGATCCGGAGGATTCCCATGCAGCTCGACTGGGACAAGACCATCAACGAGATTCTCTCGGAGAAGCTCGCCTGCCAGGCCTGCGGTGCGCTGGGCGACGAGATGGTGGTTGGCTACACGCGCGAGCCCTCCGCGGCTGAATTCGCGGCCCGCTGCCGCGACTGCACCGACAAATCCGACTGCGACGCCCGGAAGCTCGTCGTCGTGTGCGAGCCCTGCGCCCGCATCCACCGGGTGAACGGCGAGCTGATGGACGAAACCGGCATGATGACCATGATGCTCGAGGAGTGCCGGCGGAACCTCGAGGACTCGATCGATTACCTGTCCACCTACTGGAAGGAAGAGACGGACGTCAGCTACGACGAGATGAAGAAGGGGCTCCACGAGGTCGACCCGGAACTGTTCCGGGAGGAAGACGCGTGGCGGATGCGGCTCGAGGAGGAGTACCTGCAGCTGCATCGCTGGTTCCGCGAGCACGGCGTGCCGATCCCCGACCCGGGCTGGCGGAGCCAGTACGTCGAGGAAGTCATCGGGCTCGGCTACACGACGCTCCTCGGCGATTGAGCCTCGGCGGCCCTTGGCGCATCGCCGGGCCGTGGTATACTTCGAGGTGCCAGGCGGAAGTAGCTCAGTGGTAGAGCGCCTCCTTGCCAAGGAGGAGGTCGCGAGTTCGAACCTCGTCTTCCGCTCCAACTGCTCACCCCGCCCGCCGCATCGGCGGGCGTTTCTTTTGCCCGGGCCGGGTATGATGGCGAAGGGAGCCGAAGTGGCGGAATGGCAGACGCGGCGGTCTCAAAAACCGCTGAGTGCAAGCTCGTGTGGGTTCGAATCCCACCTTCGGCACCAGCGGCACGACCCGCGCGATTCCCGGCGATGCCGAGTGGTGTAACGGTAGCACACGGGCCTTTGGAGCCTATGGTCGGGGTTCGAATCCCTGCTCGGCAACCATCCTCGCCGCGCCCTGCTCGCTAGCTGCCGGCCTTCCGCAGCTGCTCGTCCTCGCCCGCGATCAGCCACACGTCGCCATCTTCGACGATGACGTCACGGTCGGGACGGAAGGTCACGAGGTCGTTCCGCACCATGGCGAGGAGCACGACGTTGTGCCGCGTGAACGCCTCGAGCGAGCCGATCGTCCGGCCGACGGCGGTGATCGGCGCCTGCAGCTTCGCGACACCGTAGGTCGGGCCGAGCGAGAGGTACTCCTGGAGGTGGCTGGAGGGGCCGAGCGTGTGGGCCAGCCGGATGGCCGCCTCCTGCTCCGGCGACACGACGAGGTCAGCGCCGGCCAGCCGCAGGGCTTCCGCATGGTCGTTCGTGCTCGCCTTGGCGACGACGTGCTTCAGCGAGAGCCGCCGTTTGAGCGTCAGCGTGAGCAGCACCGAGGTCGCGATTTCGGACCCGATCGCGACGACGACGGCGTCGTAATCGCCCAGCGCGAGGCTCTGGAGGAATTCGAAATCGGTCAGGTCGCCGGCAGCCGCGAGGGTCGCCGTCTCGGCGAGCTCGTTCACGCGGGCGTCGTCGCGGTCGACGGCGAGGACTTCGACGCCGATGGCGACGAGCTCTTCCGCCAGCTGCGAACCGAACCGGCCGAGGCCGAGGATGGCGACGTTCATGGCTAACTCAACCTCACGCTGTCGATGGGGTGATGGTAGGGGACTTTCCGGCGCGGCCGCGTCATGTAGAGCACGAGCATGACGGGGCTGAAGCGGCCCGCCAGCATCGCGAGGATTAGCACGAGGTGGCCGTCCGCGCCGAAATTGACCGTGCCGGCTGTCGAAAGTCCGACCGTCGATATTGCGGACTGGGCCTCGAAGAGGATGTCGATGAACGGCCGGTCGACCGTGAAGGTCAGCGCAAGGCCGAAGCCGAACAGCAGCGCGACGTGGTAGAGCGCCAGCGTCGTCGCCTGCTGGATGACGGCCTGAGGGATGCGCTTCCGGAATGCCGACACGTCGTCGGCGCCGCGGATGGTCGCCACCATGACGGCGAAGAGGAGCGAGAACGCGCCGACCTTCAGGCCGCCGCCCGTGGAGCCTGCCGCCGCGCCGACGAACATGAGGCCGATGGTCGCGAGCTTCGTCTGGTCGTGCAGGCCCGACATGTCGATGGCGCTGAAGCCGGCGGTCCGGGCGCTCGTGCTCTGGAACAGCGCCACGAGCGGCCGTTCGACCGGGTCGAGCCCGCCGAGCGTGCGCTGGTTGTTCCACTCGACGGCCGCCGTGAACAGCATGCCGGAGGCGAGCAGCGCAGCGCTCGTGATGTAGATGAGCTTGTTGTCGAGCGGCAGCCGGGCGAAGGAGCGCCGGCGCATCAGGTTGACGATCGGCAGGAAGCCGATGCCGCCGAGCACGATGAGCACGATGAGCGTGCCGAGGATGACCGGGTTGCCGGTGTAGGGGGTCATGTCGCGCCCGGTGAGGCTGAAGCCGGCGTTGTTGAACGCCGAGACGGAGTGGAAGATGCCCCACCATGCCGCCTGCCCGGAGGGCACGCCTTCGCCGCGGAAGGCCCCCCAGAGGATGATGGCGCCGGCCGCCTCGGCGACGAAGGTGAAGACGGCCACGCTCCGCGCGAACGAAAACGTCTCGTGCATGCTCGGCGCGCCGTAGTAGAGCCGCAGCATGTTCCGGTCGCGGATGCCGATCTGGCGCCCGAGCGCCCACATGACGACCGTCGTGCCGACCATATAGCCGAGGCCGCCGATCTGGATGAGGACGAGGATGACGACCTCGCCGAGCGCACTCCAGTGGGTGGGCGTGTCGACGACCGTGAGACCGGTAACGCAGATGGCCGAGACCGCCGTGAACAGGGCGTCCTTCGGGTGGACCCAGGTTCGGTCTTCGGACGCCGCGGGCGTACAAAGGATGAGCGTGCCCACGAGGAGGATGAGCCCGAAGCCGACGGCGAGGCGGGCGACGCCGCTGCTGACGGCCGGGCGGCGCCGCTGGCCGACCATGCGCGCCGTGAGGATGCCGTGGGGCGCCTCGGCCGGGGCTTCACGCACGGGAGCAGCTCACCGTGGACGAACCGGAGCCCGCCGGGCGCCGGCAGGCCGGTTGCTGTTGCGCCGGGCCCGGCTCCTCCTCCACCGGCCGTTTCACCCTGCCGGTGAGGCTGCCCAGCGGTTCGCGACCTCCGCGAGCTGGTCGCGCAGCTGGTTCTTCGCGAACTTGCCGACGCTCGTCCGGGGGAGCGCATCGAGGAACACGACCTCGTCCGGCAGCCACCACTTGGCGACCTTCTCCGCGAGGTAGTCGCGGATTTCGTCGGCAGTGAGCTGGCCCCGGTACTCCGGCTTCGGGACGACGGCCGCCACGGGCCGCTCCTGCCAGCGCGGATGGGGCAGGCCGACGACCGCGGCTTCGAGCACCTTCGGGTGGGCCATGATGAGGTTCTCGAGCTCGACGGACGAAATCCATTCGCCGCCGGACTTCACGAGGTCCTTCGTCCGGTCGACGAGCTGGACGTAGCCGAGGGGGTCGATCGTCGCGACGTCGCCCGTGCGCAGCCAGCCGTCCATGAACTTCTCGGACGCAGTCGGGTCGTTGTAGTAGGTGCCGGTGATGTAGGGGCCCCGAATCTGCAGCTCGCCGATGGACTTGCCGTCCCAGGGCTGCTCCTTGCCGGTTTCGAGGTCGACGATGCGCCATTCGAGCGTCGGCACGATGACGCCCTGTTTCGCCATGACCTCGAGCTGCTTCTCCTCGCTGTAGTCCTGCATCGTCGAACGGATGCGGGTGAGCGAGGCGAGCGGCGACGTTTCCGTCATGCCCCAGGCGTGCACGAGGCGGATGCCGTGCCGGCGGAGCCCGGCGATGAGTGCGGGGGGCGCCGCCGAGCCGCCGCAGAGGACGCGCTGGAGCTTGGGCAGCTTCCGGCCGGTCTGGTCGAGCAGGTTCAGGACGGGCAGCCAGACGGTCGGGACGCCGGCCGAAATGGTCACGCCTTCGCGGTCGAGCAGGTTGACGACCCGCTCGGCATCGAGGAAGCGGTCGGAGAAGACCTGTGAGGCACCGGCGTTCGCGGCCGCGTAGGGCAGGCCCCAGGCGTTGGCGTGGAACATCGGCACCGCGTACATGAGCGTGTCGACTTCGGAGATGTTGACCGAATCCGGCAGGGCCGCGACGAGGGAGTGGATCATCGTCGACCGGTGGCTGTAGACGACGCCCTTCGGGTTGCCGGTCGTGCCCGAGGTGTAGCACATGGCCGCGGCGGCGCGCTCGTCGATCGACGGCCACGCGAACCGCTCATCGCCGGAGGCGAGGAAGTCGAAGTAGTCGACGGTGCGCGGCAGTTTGCCGGTGGGCTCCGGCCCCTCGTTCATGAGCACGACGAGCCGGACGGATGGAATCTTGCCGGCGAGCCCTTCGAGGATCGGCAGGACCGAGCGGTCGCAGAAGATCACCTCGTCCTGCGCGTGGTTGATGATGTACTCGAGCTGGTCGGCGAAAAGCCGGACGTTGAGCGTGTGGAGGACGGCGCCCATGCAGGGGATGGCGAAGTAGCACTCGAGGTGACGCTGCGTGTTCCAGCCGAAGGTCGCCACCCGGGTGCCCTCCTTCACACCCTCCTTCGCGAGGGCGCTGGCGAGCCGGTGGACATTCCGCGCGAGCTCGCCGTAGGTCGAGCGGACGGCGTCGCCGGATTCGGTATAGGTCGCGACGGGCTTGTCGTAGAAGAGCCGCTCGACCCTCCAGAAGATGCTCTGCACCGTGAGCGGCATGTCCATCATCGTGCTGGGGAACATCGCGGAACCTCCCTGCGAGCTGGCCCTCCGGGGGCGCCGTACACATTACGAACGCAGGTTGAGCGGGCGCAAGGGAGCGGGGACTGCGCTCTTACACGAGCGGCCACGGGTGGTGCCGCGCCGCGCCCGGGACCGGGAACGTCCGGCGCGCGAGGAGCCGCCCGAGCCGGCGCGCCGCGGCCCGGAATTCGGCTTCGGTGAGCAGCGCACGCAGGTCTTCCGCTTCGCCGCCGGGCTCCTCCAGCCGCGCGGCGGCCGCCTCGAGGTCGGCGAGCAGCCCTGGCGGGATCGGCTCGCCGGCCCAGTCCCAGATGACGCTGCGCAGCTTCTCCTGCTCGTGGAAGCAGAGGCCGTTGTCGATGCCCCAGATGTGCCCGGAGGGGTCGAGCAGGCAGTGGCCGCCCTTGCGGTCGGCGTTGTTGGCGATGGCATCGAACAGGCAGAGCCGCTGGAGTTGCGGCCAGAGGGCCGGGTCTTCGCGCTGGACGAAGAAGTGGCGCTCCGGGTCGTGCTCGATGAAGAGCTGGACAGAGCCGACGCCGGACGGACCCTCGCGGATGACCGTCGGCGGGACGACTGGCCAGCGGAGGAGTTTCGCGAGGCGGTAGGCGGCCGCCTCCCGGCGGTAGAGGGTGCCGTGGGGGAAGTCCCAGAGCGGCGTTTCGCCGTCACGCGGCTTGTAGATGGCGAGGAGGTCGCGGCCCCGGCTGCGGAGCTGTGCGAGGAAGACGTAGTTCGAGGAGTACCAGACCGGGCGGCAGCCGGCGAACTCCGCGTCCAGCAGCTCCGCTTCCACCGCCTCGAGGTCGGCAGCGTCCATCCGGTTCGAGCCTAGCAGAACGCACGGCGGTGCGCGGCGGGCCTCACACGGCGATCGTCCCGCGCAGCACGGTGACGGCGGTGCCGGCGATGCGGATGCCGACGGGCTCGTCGCCGTCCGCGTCCACTTCGACCTCGACCAGCCCGGGACGGCCCATGAGGTGGCCCTGCTCGACGGTATAGCGCGGCTCGCGGACGAGGCCGTACTTCCAGAGGTAGGCGGCCATCGCCCCGGTTGCGCTGCCGGTGACGGGGTCCTCGGGGACGCCGGCGCTGGCGGCGAAGTGCCGCGCGTGCGCCCGGTGGCCGGGCTCCATCGCTTCGAGGCAGAAGACGTGGGTGCTGAAGTAGTGCCCGACCTCCTCGAGGTCGCCGAGGTGCTGGTAGTTCGGCCGCAGCCGGCGGAGCACGTCGAGCGAGCGCACCGGCACCATCGCCTGCGGCGTGCCGGTCGAAACGACCTGCACCGGCGCGTCCGCGAGGATGTCGGAGGGCGCGATGCCCAGCGCGTCGGCGATGACGCTGCGGTCGAGCCGCCGTCCGAATTCCGGCCGCCCCTGCGTCATCACGACCCGGACGTTCCGGTCGGCGTCGAGGGCAATGTCGACCGGCAGAAGGCCGATGCTCAGCTCCTGCGTCACGCGGACCGGGCCGCCTGAGAGGTCGATGCGGCCTTCTTCGACGAGCGCGTGCATCGTCGCGATGGTCGGGTGGCCCGCGAGCGGGATCTCCTTCGCGGGTGTGAAGAAACGCACGCGGAACATCGCCCGGCGGGACGGGAGGACGAAGGCGGTTTCGCTCGCGTTCAGCTCGCGCGCGATGGCCTGCATCTGGTCGTCGCTGAGGCCGTCGGCGCGGGTGACGACGCCGCAGGGGTTGCCCGCGTAGCGCCGAGTGGTGAACGCGTCCACAATCTTGACCTGGTACTCCGGCATGGCCGGAAGGATAACAGGCCCGCCCGGCCCGGGCGGCGAGGGATGGCGAGATGGCCGGTTTTCCGCTCGAACACGATGCGCTCGCGGCCCAGGTCGGCGAGCTGCTGGCCGCCCGCGGCGAAAAGGTCGCGGTTTCGGAGACGACGGCCGGGGGACTCATCAGCGCCCGGATGCTGAGCGTGCCCGGGGCATCGCGGTGGTACGACGGCGGCATCATCCCCTACGCCGGCGCCCACCGCTGGACGCAGCTGGAGCTCGACGTCGAGATCGCGCGGCAGCACGGGGCCGTGAGCGCACCGTGGGTCGCGGCCACCGCGGAGGGGCTGCGGAAGGCGCTCGGCTGCGCCTGGGCGCTCGCCGAGAGCGGCATCGCCGGCCCGCAGGGAAGCCGCCGCTCGCCGAAGCCCGTCGGCTCGGTCGTCATCGCGCTCGCCGGGCCGGCCGGTGCGGTGACCGAGGAGCACCTCTTCCCCGGCTCGCGGGTGGAGGTGATGGCGCAGATCGCCGAGCGGGCGCTCCGGCTCCTGCGCGAGGCGCTCGAGGCTGCCGGCCCGCCGGGCGGCTAGAAGACGTCGAACAGGTTGAACCGCGGGCCGTCCTTGCAGCAGAGCCGGACGCCGTGGCGGGTGAAGATGGCGCAGCCGTAGCACATGCCCCAGCCGCAGGGCATGTTCTCCTCCATGAGGATTTCGGGCGATTGCCGCCGGCCGTTCCCGCGGAGGGTATCGGCGAGCGCCTGGAACATCGGGTTCGGGCCGCACGCGTAGATGCGGTTCGCCCACGCCTGGTAGCTGCCGAGGTGCGCGGTCACGTAGCCCCGCGGCCCGGCGGAGCCGTCTTCCGTGACGACGACGTATTCGACTTCGCGCGGCCATTCGGAGGCCGGCAGGAGGTGGGCTGCCGTGCGCGCGCCCATCATCGCGACGACGTGGTGGCCGGCGGCGACCGCCCGGAAGGCCGTTTCGACGAGCGGCGCCACGCCCACGCCCCCGCCGATGAGGAGCAGGTTCGACGGGGCCTCGGGAAGGCGGAAGCCGCGGCCGAGCGGGCCGTAGGCGCGGACCGGCGTGCCCGGCGGCTGCTCGCTCAGCCAGCGGGTGCCCTTGCCGACGACGGCGTAGCAGAGCGCGAACCGCTCGCCGTCGACGCGGTAGTAGCTGAAGGCGCGGGCGAACATCGGGTCGGTCCGCTCGCGGCTGCAGTGAACCATGACGAACTGGCCGGGTTCGACGCTGCGGCTGAGTGCGGGCGCCTGGAACCACGTGATGTACGCGCCTTCCCACGCCGCGCGCGTCTCCAGGATGACGGCGTCCTCAATCTGCACCGAGGTACTCCCGCACCGTCGCGACGTCGTAATCGGCCGGCCGGGCGAGCGCCTGGATGGCGGCCCGGGCCGTATCGATGCTGGTGAAGCAGGGGATGCGCCGTTCGGCGGCGGCCCGCCGGATGTGGAAGCCGTCGCGCAGCGAGCCGGTCATCCGCCCCTCCGGCGTGTTGATGACGCACTGGACCGTGCCATCCATGATGACGTCCACCACGTTCGGGTGGCCCCCGCTGAGCACCTTCGTCACCGTGGTGACCGGCAGGCCGAGGGCGGCGATCATCCGGCTCGTCCCCTCAGTGGCGTAGAGCCGGTAGCCGGCCTCGGCGAGCTGGTGGATGAGCGGCAGCGCGTCGGCTTTGGTCCGGTCGGAGATGCTGAGGAGGATGGAGGCCTTCGGCGGAAGGGCGAGGTCGGCAGCGATGAGCGCCTTCGCGAGCGCGGCTTCGAACGTGCGGTCGACGCCCATCACCTCGCCGGTGCTCTTCATCTCCGGCCCGAGGTAGGTATCGACCCCGGTCAGCTTCGACATCGAGAAGACCGGCGCCTTGATGGCGTACAGGCTGCGCTCCGGCCAGAGGCCGTCCGGGTAGCCCTGGTCGCCGAGCTTCCGGCCGAGCATCGCGCCGACCGCGAGCTGCACCATCGGCACGCCGGTGACTTTCGAGAGGAACGGGACGGTGCGGCTCGCGCGCGGGTTCACTTCGAGCACGAAGACGCGCGGCGGTTCGCCGGCCTTCCGGGGCAGCACGACGTACTGGATGTTGGTCAGGCCGATCGCCCCCATGCCGAGGACGATCCGCCGGGTGTAGTCGACGATGACGGCCTTCTCCTCGTCGTCGAGGTGGACGGGAGGGTAGACAGCCATCGAGTCGCCGGAGTGGACGCCCGCGCGCTCGATGTGCTCCATGATGCCCGGCACCAGCACCCGCTCGCCGTCGCAGATGGCATCGACTTCGACTTCAGCGCCCTCGAGGAACTTGTCGATGAGGATCGGCTTGCCGGCGGCGACTTCCGCCGCGGCGCCGACGAAGGTGACCAGCTCGGTCGCGTTCTGGACGATCTCCATCGCGCGGCCGCCGAGGACGTAGGAGGGCCGGACGAGCACCGGGTAGCCGATCTGCTGCGCGGTCTTCATCGCCTCTTCGAGCGTGGTGATCGCGGCGCCCGGCGGCTGGGGGATGCCGAGGTCCTGCAGGAACCGTTCGAACCGGCGCCGGTCCTCGGCGATGTCGATCGCCTCGGCGTCGGAGCCGATGATCGGCAGGCCCGCCCGGCGGAGCGGCCCGGCGACGTTGATGGCCGTCTGCCCGCCGAACTGGACGATGCTCGGCGGTGTGCCGGCCGGCCCTTCCGCCTCGTTCTCGATGATGTCCCGGATGGCTTCTTCGTCGAGCGGTTCGAAGTAGAGCCTGTCGGAGGTGTCGAAGTCCGTGGATACGGTCTCCGGGTTGGAATTGACCATGATGGCGCGGAGGCCCGCGCCCTGGAGCGCCCACGCGGCGTGGACGCTGGCGTAGTCGAACTCGATGCCCTGCCCGATGCGGATGGGGCCGCTGCCGACCACGAGCGCGCCGCGGCCTCCTTCCGGGAGGGCCTCGTTCTCCTGCTCGTACGTGCTGTAGAAGTACGGCGTCTCGGCGTCGAACTCGGCGGCGCAGGTATCCACCATCTTGTAGACGGGCCGGATGCCCCATTCGTGGCGGAGGGCGCGGATCTGCTCGGGCAGGCGGTCGGCGAGCTGGCCGACCATCTCGTCGCTGAAGCCCATCCGCTTCGCCTCGCGGAGGAGGTCGGGGTGGAGCGGCTCTTCGAGCAGGCGGCGCTCCATCCGGACGATGTTCTGCAGCCGCTCGAGGAACCACGGGTCGACGCCCCGGGAGCGGCGGGAGAGCTCGAGGATGTCTTCGCCCCGGCGGAGGGCCGCCATGAGCGCCCAGAGGCGCTCATCGGTCGCGTGGACCGGGATTTCGGCCGCGTCGCGCCATTCGGGCCGCTCCCAGAGGAGGCTGCGGCCGCCGACTTCGAGGGAGCGGACGGCTTTGTTCAGCGCCGCCTCGAAGGTGCGGTCGATGGCCATCACCTCGCCGGTCGCCTTCATCTGGGTCCCGAGCGTCCGGTCGCCGAGCGCGAACTTGTCGAACGGCCAGCGCGGGATTTTCACTACGACATAATCGAGCGCCGGCTCGAAGGCGGCGGTCGTCTTCTTCGTGACGGCGTTCGGGATTTCGTCGAGCGTCCGGCCGCAGGCGATCTTGGCGGCGACGCGGGCGATCGGGTAGCCGGTGGCCTTCGAGGCGAGCGCGGAAGAGCGGCTGACGCGGGGGTTCACTTCGATGACGTAGTAAGGGAGCGGCGCATCCGGGTCGCCGCGCCAGTCGCAAACGTCCTTGCGGGGCGCGAGCGAGAACTGGACGTTGCAGCCGCCTTCGATGCCGAGCTCCGAGATGATGCGGAGGGCCGCCGAGCGGAGCATCTGGTAGTCCTTGTCGCTCAGCGTCTGGGACGGCGCGACGACGATCGAGTCACCGGTGTGGACCCCCATCGGGTCCATGTTCTCCATGTTGCAGATGGTGATACAGTTGCCGGCCCCGTCGCGCATCACCTCATATTCGACCTCCTTCCAGCCGAGGAGGTTCTTCTCGACGAGGACCTGCGTGATGGGGCTGGCGGCGAGGCCCGACGCCGCGACGGCCCGGAGCTGGTCCATCGTGAAGGCCATGCCGCCGCCGGTCCCGCCGAGCGTGTAGGCGGGCCGGATGACGACCGGCAGGCCGATCTTCTCCGCTGCGGCCACGCACTCCTCGACGGTGTGGCAGATTTCGCTCTCGAGGACCGGCTCGCCGAGCTTGGCCAGCATCTCGCGGAAGAGCTCGCGGTCTTCGGCCCGGCGGATGGCGTCGAGCGGGGTGCCGAGCAGCCGCACGCCGTATTTCTCGAGGATGCCGGCCTTCGAGAGTTCGACGGCGAGGTTGAGGCCGGTCTGGCCGCCGAGCGTGGGCAGAAGCCCCTCCGGCCGCTCGCGGGCGATGATCCGTTCGAGCACCGGGACGGTGAGCGGTTCGATGTAGACGGCGTCGGCGATATCGAGGTCCGTCATGATGGTCGCGGGGTTGGAGTTGACGAGGATGCTGCGGACGCCCTCTTCGCGCATCGCCTTGCAGGCCTGCGTGCCGGCGTAGTCGAACTCCGCGGCCTGGCCGATGACGATCGGCCCGGACCCGATGATGAGGACGCTCGAAGGTTTCAACGATTCCATCTCCCGGTGAGGTCGAGTCGCGAAATTCGGCCGGGGACGCCCCGCGCGCGGCGCGGGGTCCCGGGGAGTGTGAGGCGCATGGTCAGCGCCCCCGCCCGCCGCGCAGGATGCGGCGCACCGGCAGCGGGACGAAGAGCAGCAGCGCCAGCGGCAGGGGCAGCAGCGCGACGCGCGCTTCGAGGAGGAGCAGCGCCTCGAGGACGCCGATCGCCGCGCCCAGCGCCGCCGGGGCGACGATGTGGTCAGCCGCATCGACGGTGCCCGCGGCGAGCAGCGCGCCGATGAGGAGGCTGCAGACGGCCGCCACGCCGAGCGAGACGGCGAACAGCCGCGCAAGGTCGGCGCCGGCCTTGCCGCCGGCGAAGCCCGGACCGGTGAAGCTGGCGATGGCGAAGATCGCGGCCATCACCAGCGCCGCGCTGCCGAACGCGAACGCGAAGTCGGCCGCGGCCGGCGCGCCGGCACGCGGGCGGATGGGGGCGTTGTTCCGCCGGCGGATGGTCATGCCCGGGCTCCCTGCGGCGGCTGGCATCTCAGAGCGGCAGCTCGAAGCGCATGTTCGGGTTCCGCAGCGGCACCATCGCGCCGATGCTCGAGAGGAAGCTGAGCGCGGGCTCGTTCCCCTCCGGCAGGCGGCCGCGGATGCGCTTGTAGCCGTGCTGGCGCGCGAACTCGAGGATCGCTTCGGCGAGGTCGGTGGCGATGCCCCGCCGCCGGTGGTCCGGCAGCACCCAGACGCCGAGGAGGCCGGTCCCCGGCTCCGCAGTGTCGAAATCGAGGGCGCCGAACGCGACGGGGATGCTCCCGTCGTAGGCGACGAAGAGCGCGCCATCGTCGCCCAGCCGGCGGAGCCACGCTTCGACCCGGCCGGCATCGAACGGCCCCTCGAGCCCGACGTTTTCGGAGCCCATGCCCCGCAGGATGGCCGCGATGCCCTCGGCATCGGCGGCGGTGGCCCGGCGAATCTCGGTCGCGCGCGTCATCGAACCCCTCCTTTGACGGCCGCCATCATCTCGATGAAGCGGTCGAAGATGTATTCGTTGTCCAGCGGGCCGGGGCAGGCCTCGCTGTGGTACTGGATGGTCATGAGCGGGTCGGTCCGCGAGGCGATGCCTTCGACGGTGCCGTCGTTCAGGTTGATGTGGCTGACGAACGCGCTCGCATCGAGCCCATCCGGGTCGACCGCGTAGCCGTGGTTCTGCGCCGTGATGGTCACGTGTCCGGAGACGAGGTCCTTGACCGGGTGGTTGCCGCCGCGGTGGCCGAACGGCAGTTTGAAGGTCCCCGCGCCGAGCGCCCGCGCCGCGACCTGGTGGCCGAGGCAGATGCCGAAGACGGGAACGCGGCCGATGAGCTGGCGCACCTCCCGCACCATGTGGTCGAGCAGCCGCGGGTCGCCGGGGCCGGGGGAGAGGCAGACGCCGTCGGGATGGAGGGCGAGAATCTCGGTTGCGGGCGTCCCCGCCGGGAACACGCGGACGGAGCAGCCGCGCCGCTCGAGGAGCCGCATGATGTTCCGCTTCACGCCGCCGTCGAGCAGCGCGACCCGGTAGCGCCCTTCGCCGAGCGGCACCGACCAGTCGTACACCCGCGGGGTGGTGACGGAATCGACCCAGTTGATGTCGTCGTAGCCGGGGAGGTCGCGCACGCGGGCCAGCGCCTGCTCGGGCGTTTCGTCCGTGGTAATCGTGCCGAGCATCACGCCGTGGCGGCGGATGCGGCGGGTGACCGCGCGCGTGTCGACGCCGTCGATGGCGACGACGCCGCGGGCCTCGAGGTATTCGCGCAGCGTCTGATGCGAGCGGAGGTGGCTCGGCTGGTCGGTGGCCTGCCGGACGATGAGCCCCGTCGGCTGGATGCGGGCGGACTCCTCGACGCGTTCATCGACGCCGTAGTTGCCGATGAGCGGGTAGGTGAGCACCAGCAGCTGCCCCGCGTAGGAGGGGTCGGTCAGCATCTCCTGGTAGCCCGTCATCGAGGTGTTGAAGACGACTTCGCCGTCGGCGCGGCCGGGCGCGCCGGCCGCGCGGCCGCGGTAGGCGGTCCCGTCAGCGAGCACGAGCCAGGCATCAGACATGCGCACCCTCCCGCTCCCATGCGAGCGTTCCATCGAAGATGACC
>NZ_JANZZD010000005.1:141407-152991 GCF_026419595.1 Tepidiforma sp.
TTCCCGCCCGCGGGTGATGCAGCCGATGGGCAGGATGCGGACGCGGCCGTCGCGCCGGAACCGTTCGAGGATGCTTTCGAGCACCGGCCCGCAGTCGGGCGCGGGCCGGGTGTTCGGCATCGCGCACACGGTGGTGAAGCCGCCCCGGAGCGCCGCCTCGGTCTCCGTCGCGATCGTGCCCTTCTGTTCGAAGCCCGGCTCGCGGAGGTGGGCATGGAGGTCCACGAAGCCCGGCGCGACGAGGCAGCCGCGAGCCTCGAGGATGCGCGCACCGGCCGCCTCGATGCCGGGCGCGAGGTCGGCGATGCGGCCCCCGTCGACGAGGACGTCGAGGACGGCGTCGATGCGCCGGGCGGGGTCGATGACGCGGCCGCCGCGAATCAGGATGCGGTCGGTCATGCTCGGCTCCTCGCGGCGATGAGGTACAGGAGCGCCATGCGGACGGCGACCCCGTTGGCGACCTGCTCTTCGATGAGCGACTGCGCCCCGTGGGCGACCTCCGGCGAGAGTTCGATGCCTTCGTTCATCGGTCCGGGGTGCATCAGCAGCGCGCCGGGCTTCGCCTTCCGCAGCCGAGCGGCGTTGACCTGGTAGCGGGCGATGTACTCGCGGAGGGAGGGGATGAGGCCGCGCTGCTGGCGCTCCTTCTGCATGCGGAGCGCCATGACGACGTCGGCGCCCTCGATCGCGGCATCGAGGTCCGTCGTCACCGCGCATCGGCGCCCATCGGCTTCCGGGACGAAGTAGCGGGGCAGCAGTGTGGCCGGCCCGCAGAAGGTGACCTCGGCGCCGTACCTCAGGAGCGTCCACGCGTTCGAGCGGGCGACCCGGGAATGGAGGATGTCGCCGACGATGACGACCCGGCGGCCTTCGAGCGTGCCGAGATGCCGGGTCATGGTGAACAGGTCGAGGAGGGCCTGGGTCGGGTGCGCGTGGGTGCCGTCGCCGCCGTTGATGATGGCCGCCGCGGTGTGCCGCGCGGCCAGGTGCGGCGCCCCGGAACGGTGGTGGCGCATGACGATGACGTCCGTGCCGATCGCTTCGAGCGTCCGGACGGTGTCGATGAGCGTCTCGCCCTTCTCGACGGAGGAGCCGGACGCGGTGAGGTTCACCACGTCGGCGCCGAGCGCCTTCGCGGCGACTTCGAAGCTGGCCCGCGTCCGGGTGCTCTGTTCGTAGAAGAGGGTCGCGACCGTCGTCCCGCGCAGGGTGGACACTTTCGAGACCGGGCGGGAGCGGACTTCGCGCATGGCGCGGGCGGTCTCGAGGATGAGGTCGATCTCGGCCCGGCTGAGCGTGTCGGTATCGAGGAGGTCTTTTCGGGTCCAGGCGGCGCCTTCGGTGCTGGCGGGCTCGGCGGGCGGAGCATCAAGCACTTGCGGCCTCCTCCCCGTAGACGTAGACGGCGTCCTCCCCGTCGGTCTCGCTGAGCCGCACCCGCACGCGCTGGACGAGCGCGGTCGGGATGTTCTTGCCCACGAAATCGGGGCGGATGGGCAGCTCGCGATGGCCGCGGTCGATGAGGACGCACAGGCGCACGCGGGCCGGCCGCCCGAAATCGAGCAGGGCATCGAGCGCGGCACGCGCCGAGCGGCCGGTGAACAGCACGTCGTCGACGAGCACGACCGTCTTGCCGTCGATCGGCACCGGAATGTCAGAGGGGCGGACCGGCGGCGGGGCGCCGCGGCGGGCGACGTCGTCGCGGTAGAGGCCGATGTCGAGCGACCCGACCGGGACATCGACGCCTTCGAACTCGCGAATCGCCGCGGCGAGCCGGCGGGCGAGCGGGTAGCCGCGGGAGAGGAGGCCGACGAGGACGAGGTCGGCAGTGCCGCGGTTGCTCTCGATGATTTCGTGGCCGAGCCGGCGGATCGTGCGGCTGATCTCCTCGGGGCCGAGGTAACGCGTCGCGCTCACGAAAAACGCCTCCCCCGGCTGGCAGAGAAGGCGCAGATGCTCGCAAACCTGACGCCGGGCATGCCGGCACCTCCTCCCTTGGCGGCCTCACGGGACCACCTTAAAGGGTTTCTCGAAACATACACCCCGGCCGCCGACGGCGCCAGCGCCGGCGCATGACCCTGCCGCCGGCCGGCCGTATACTCCCCTTACCCGCAGCTTCCGACCTTTCAACCCGGAGCACTCCCGTGTCGTCGACCCCTGGCCCGGACCAGGCGAAAGAGCCCGACGTTCGCGACCGCATTTTCGCGAGCGCGCTGCGCCACTTCTCGCAGAAGGGGTATGCGGCGACGTCGCTGCGCGAAGTTTCGGAGGACGCCGGCACGACGAAGCCGATGATTTACTACTACTTCGGCTCGAAAGAGGGACTGTACGCCGGCATCGTCCGGCAGATCCTCGAAGAGATGGCCGAAACTATCCGCGCGCAGCTCCCCGCCGAGGCGCCGGTAACCGAGCAGGTGCTGGCCTACTGCGAGCGGTATCTCGATTACTTCCTCCAGCAGGAGGAGATCATCGCGCTGGTGCTGCGCGAAGTGTTCGGGCTCGGTGGGGTGCCGATGGCGGAGTTTTCGCAGGCGCTGGGCGAGCGCGTGCGGCTCCCGCTCGATGAAATCCTCGCGCGCGGCATGGCGTCGGGGCAGCTGCGGCAGGACTCGGTGCCGCTTTGCGCGACGGCCATCACCGGCATCATGAACATGTTCATCCTCGCGCACGTCTTCGGCGGCGCCCCGATCGACCGGGAGACGCCGCTCCGGCAGGTGCGCTACTACATCACCGGGCTCGCCTGCCCTTCCTGACGCCGCGCCGGCCTCATCTTTTCGCGCTGCCTGCCGTCTTATCCCTGTAGGGAGGCATGCGATGGCAGAGTCACGCCTCGTCGACTATTACTCGATCCTCAACCTGCCGCCGAAGGCTGATCTCGCGGGCATCGAAGCTGCCTACGCGCGCCTCTCCGACGACCTGATGCGCCAGTCACAGTACGACGAGTCGGCGCGCGAGGCGATGCAACGGCTGAACGAAGCGTACGCCGTGCTTTCGAAGCCGGAGCTGCGGCGGGAGTACGACCGCGCGTTCTTCCGGGCCGAGCTCGAGCGGCTCGAACGGGAGGCTCGCGCCGCCCAGCGGCGGCGCACCATCGCCGGCAACGTGCTCGTCGGTGCGCTCGGGCTCGTCGTCGCCGTGCAGGCGGCGGCGCTGCTCTACCTCGGGTGGGACAGCGCGACCGGCCTCTTTCGCGCCATCGCCGACTGGCTGATGTAGGTGCAGCGGTTCGCGGAAGTCAGCCCGCGGCTTCGCCGGCCGGGCGCGCGTCGAGCAGCCGCGCCTGTTCCTCCGCGTAGGGCGTGATGGTGTCGAACATGTTGACCCGGCTGTCGAGCCGCTTCTGGAGGCCGCTCATGAGCCCCAGCACGCGGAAGATGAGCAGGATATCGCCGGGGATCTCCGTGACCGGGTTGGCGTTGAGGATGCGCGCCAGCCGCTCGTTCACCTCGGGCATCACGTCGGCGTCGATGTACGGCTTCTGGTCGGGCCCGGCGGCTTCGAAGAACGACTTGCCGAGGGCGATGAGCGATTCGGGGTCTTCGGATTTCGTCTTGAAGCCGATCGCGCGGAAGGCGCGGACCATCTCCTCCTCGTCCTGCCGCAGCATCGCCACGACGAGCCGGGCGTAGTTCAGGCGGAAATCCTCCGGCAGCTCCTTCGAAAGGCCGAAGTCGAGGAAGACGACGACCGGCCCCGGCAGCACGAGCAGGTTTCCCGGGTGAGGGTCGGCGTGGAAATAGCCGTGGACGAGGATCTGCTCGCAGTACGCCTCGGTCATGATCAGGGCGACGTGGTTCGGGTCGATGCCCTGCGCCAGCAGAGCCGGGATGTCCGAGATTTTCGTCGCCTCGATGAACTCGGTGGTCAGCACGCGGCGGGCGGTGTACTCCCAGTAGACCTTCGGGATGCGGATGTCCGGGCGGTGGGCGAGATCGCGCGCGACCCGCTCCGCGCTCTGCCCTTCGAGGACGAAATCGAGCTCGCGCGGGATCTGCCGGTTGAGCTCCTGCATGATGACGCGGAAGTCGAAGTTCGGTTCGATCCGGGCGAGGATGCGGACGAGGATCGAGATGTTGCGGAGGTCCGTCTCGAGCACGCGGTCGATGCCCGGGTACTGGACTTTGACGGCGACGTCGTGGCCGTCCTTCGTCCTCGCGCGGTGGACCTGCGCGAGCGACGCGGAGGCGATGGGCGCGCGGCTGAACTCGGCGAAGATGGCGTCCGGATGGGCGCCGAGCTCGCGGCGGACCTGCTCGGCAACCTCGCGGAATGGCCGCGCCGGGACGCGGTCCTGCAGCCGGCTGAGGACGCTGATGTACTCCGGCGGGGCGACGTCAGCGCGGCTCGAGATGAACTGGCAGGTCTTGATGAGCAGGCCCTCCATCCGGGTCGCCAGCGCGTAGATGCGCCGGGCGGCGGAGAGGTGGGCGTTCGAGAGCCGGCGTTCGCGCTCGGCGGGGTCCTTCGCCGGGAACTTCTGCAGCCGCTTGTAGGTCAGGTAGATGACGACGAACGTCCAGCCGACGTCCACGAAGCGGCGGATGCGCTGGGGCCAGGGCAGGGGGCGCGCGCCCGTCAGGGTCGTTGCCATCGCCTTCCACCTTAGCAAGCCGGCGCACGGAACGAGGAAAGGCCGCCCACGTGCGGGCGGCCCTCCCGGTCATGCGCCTCGCGCGGTCGTCAGGCCTTGAGGGAGATGCCGTCGACCTTCCACGAGCCGGCGACGTCCTTCCACCGGGTCGCGATCGTCCGGGAGCCGGCATCGGAGGACATGACGATGTCGACGAGGTGGTCTTCCCCCTCCTGGCCCTGGAGCTCGACCGAGATGGTCGGGGTGCCCGTCGGCTGCGGGCCGCCGGCGGCCTGCATCTGGGACTGGAGCGCCATCGCCTGGCCCATGCCGTTCGGGGTGAAGGCCATCATGAGGCCCGCGATGTTCTGGTTGACGAGGTCCTTCGCGAACTGTTCTGCCGCTTCCTTGAGATCCGCCATGGTTCGTACTCCTTGTTTCCCGGCCGGTAGGTGTGGGGGCTGCCGGGAACGCTAAGCGTAGAGAGCTGTCACCCGGTGTCAAGCGCTGTTCGTTGACGAACCGCCAGCGGCCCCGAACATCGGCCGGAACTGGTGGAGCAGGTCCGGGCCCTGCCGGAGGTGGTGGCCGCCGTCGGCGGCCACGACCATGCCCGTAATCCAGCTCGCTTCGTCGCTCAGCAGGAAGGCGGCGGCCTGCGCGATGTCGTCCGTCGTGCCGAGGCGGCCGAGGGGCATCCGGCGGAGGTACTCGGCGACCGTTTCGTCGTTGGCGACGAGCCCGGCTGCGAGGTCGGTCGGCACGAGGCCGGGGGCGACGGCGTTCACGCGGATGCCGAGCTCGCCGAGGTCGTCGGCCGCGCAGCGGGTGAGCATGTTGAGGCCCGCCTTGGCGGCGCAGTAGGCGGTCATCCAGCGGTGGGTGTGCGTGCCGGCGATGGAGCTGATGTTGACGATGCTTCCGCCCCCGGAAGCGGCCATCAGCCGCGCCTCCTGCTGCATCACGCGGTAGACGCCCGTGAGGTTCGTTTCGATGACGCGGACGAACTCGCTCACCGGGCCGTTGAGGACGCTTCCGATCGTGCCCGTGCCGGCAGCGTTGACCGCGAGGTGGAGCGCGCCGAAATCGCGCGCGACCTGTTCGAAGGCGGCCGCGACCGAGGCATCGCTGGCCACGTCGCAGACGGCGAAGCTCGCCGCCGGGCCGAGCCGGGCGCAGGCCTCGCGCAGCACCTGCTCGCGGCGGCCCGCGATGACGACGCGCCCGCCCCCGTCGACGATGGCGCGGGCGCAGGCGAAGCCGATGCCGGTGCCGCCGCCCGTCACGAACCCGATTTTCCCGTCGAACCGTCCCATCGGTGGCCTCCTCAGTACTTCCGGCTGTCCCAGGTGATGTCGCCGATGCCGGCGAGCTTCGCCTGGTAGCGGGCGGCGACGAACAGGAAGTCGGAGAGGCGGTTCAGGTAGGGGATGACCTGCGCCCCGACCGGCTCCTGGCGGGAGAGCGCAATCACGCCGCGCTCTGCCCGGCGGCAGACCGTCCTCGCGACGTGGAGCTGCGCCGCGGCGAGGTCGCCGCCGGGGAGGATGAAGCTCGTCAGCGGCTCGAGTTCTTCGTTCCACTCGTCGATCCACTGCTCGAGCTGTTCGACGTGGCGGGGTTCGATGCGCGGCACGGGCAGCCGCTCCTTGTCCTCCTCGAGGATGCAGAGGTCCGACCCGAGGTTGAAGAGCACCTGCTGGATGACGTGGAAGCGCTCCCGCATGGAGGGGTGGAGGCCGGCGGCGACGGCCACGCCGATGACGCTGTTCAGCTCGTCGACGGTGCCGTAGGCGTCGATGCGGAGGCTCTCCTTCGGGACGCGCTGGCCGCCGCCGAGCGCAGTCGTGCCGGTGTCGCCGGCGCGGGTATACACGCGATTGATCCTGACCATGGTCACCTGCGCGGGGTTGGCTTTCGCGGAGTGCGGGCGCTCGGCAGAATGAGGGGCGAATCGCACCAGCGGGGAGCCCCGATGACGAACGCCGAGCCGCAGCGCTGCATCCGCTGCCACGCAGTCTACACGTCGCCGCCGCACATCATGGCGGGCAGGAAGTACTGCTGCGCGAGCTGCTCGGTCGGGTCCGCCTGCGAGCACCAGGGCATCCGCCGGCCGGCTGAGGTGCGCCGGTTCGACACGATGTTCGAGCCCTTCCGGCAGGTCGCGCATTCGGCCACGCCGTATGAGCAGGACGTCGCGCCCGGCCGCTGACGTTCCCGTCCGGTTCCTGCCGTTCGTAACGAACAGGCGAAAAATTCACCAGGCCACGTTGCATAAGTCGCGTCCCGGCGGCGCCGACCGGGGTAGAGTGCCGGGCCGAGGGGCCGGCGCCGGACCGAGCCCGGTGCTCGACCCGCCAGCCCGGTAGCGCCGCAGAGCCGCGCGCGCCCGCCCGCGCGGGAGCCCTGCGCGGCGCCGGCCCTCGCTCCGACGACGTACCGGCCGGGTTCAGGTGGTGCCGGGGGAGGGATTCGAACCCACATGCCTCGCGGCCGCCGGGTTTAAGCCGGCTGCGTCTGCCATTCCGCCACCCCGGCGTCAGAGGCCGCCCGCCGCGCAGGAGCGGCAGACGCCGTAAAGCTCCACGGCGTGTCCTTCGAGCGTGAAGCCGTGCGCCCGCGCCTGCTCCTGGATGCGGGCATCGAGCTCGAGGTCCGTGAATTCCGTGAACTGCCCGCACCGCCGGCAGACGAGGTGGTGGTGATGCTCTCCTTCGCTCAGCTGGTAGCGGACGCTCCCGTCTTCGAGCGGTACGCGACAGAGGAGGTCCAGTTCGTGGAGGAGCTTGACGGTCCGGAAGACCGTCGCCCGGCCGACGCCGGGCAGCGATTCGAGCAGCTCTTCGACCGTGAACGGCGCGCTGGCGGATTCGATGGCGCGGAGGACGGCGCGGCGCGGCGCCGTCGACCGGAACCCGATGGTCTCGAGGCGCGCGTTCGCCAGTTCGGTAAAGCTCACGTGACAATCGTAGCAAAGGGCCTTCGGCGTGCTCCACGGGCCCCGGCGGGTGCCGATACCTGCGGTGGGAGGTGGAGTTCCATGGTGCACCGGGCCTTGCCGTCCGAACCCGTCCAATGCGTGATCTTCGCGGCAGGGGGCAGCCGCCACGCGCTGCCGATCGATGCCGTGCGGGAGATCCTCGTGCCTGGTCCGCTGACGCCCGCGCCGGGGGCGCCGGCCGGGGTGCTCGGGCTCACCCAGGTGCGGGGGCACGCCCTCCCCGTGGTCGACCTCGCCGCACGGCTCGGGTTCGCTCCGACGCCCGCGACCGCCGACCGCCGGCTGGTCGTGGTCGCGGCCGGGCAGGAGACCGCGGCCCTGCTCGTGGATTCGGTCGACGAAGTCGCGACCATCCCGGCGGGGGACTTCGAGCTCGTCCGCCTGCCGGGCGGGCGGGAGCACCTCGTCCTCAAGCGGCACGGCGACCTCGTCGGCTGGATCGAGCCCGGGGAGGTCGTCGATGCCGGCTACGAGCGCGGGGCGCTCGCGGCCTGAGCTGCCTGCCAGCGGCCGTCCTCGAAGACCGCCAGTCCCTCGGCTTCGAGCCCGTCGAGGAAGCCCTGCACGGTTGCCGCGATTTGCCAGAAGCGCCGCCTGAGGGCGCGCGGGTAGAGGCGCTCCGCGATGCGGTAAAGGGGCAGCGGGCCGTCGCTGCGGAGCACCTCGAGCGTGCGCGCCATCCGCTGCTCCGCCTGCTCGATGTTGGCGGCGATGACGGCCCCGACATCCCCGAACGGCTCGCCGTGGCCGGGGAAGCAGCGCACCGGGCGGAGCTCGCGCAGCCGCCGGAGCGCCGCGAGGAAGGCCGGGAAGCTGCGGAAGCGCCAGTCGGGGCCGCCGGCGCCGTGGTGGGCCTGCAGCGCAGGCGTCGGGGTCAGGCCCGGCAGGAGCTGGTCGCCGGAGAAGAGCCAGCCCTCGGATGGCAGCCATGCGACGGCGTTGCCGGGCGTGTGCCCCGGGAGGTGGAGCAGCTCGAGCCCGGGCACCCGGACCTCATCGAGCGGCAATCGGGGCGAGAACGGCCGGTAGCGCAGGCCGGACGGCCAGCGCCGGTCGCGGCCGCCCGGCGGGTAGCCTTCCCCGGCCCGGGACGCGCGGGTCCACGCCCGGCGGGCGGCGATGGCGGCGGCTGCCTCTGCTGCTACCTCCGGCGGCGCGCCGCACTCTTCCGCGAACCGCTCGAGGGCGGCGAACTCCGCGTCCGATGGCGCCTCGCCCCGCGCGAGCGGCCAGTCGGACGGGTGGAGGGCGACGGGCACGCCCTGCTCCTGCCACCAGCCGCCGAGCCCGGCATGGTCGAGGTGCCCGTGCGTCGCCACCACGGCGTCGGGCAGCCGGCCGCCGAGGGCATACTCGAGTTCGGCCGCCGCGCCGCGGTAGTCGGGCCCGGTGTCGATGAGCACCCGGCCGCCGTCGTGGTCGAGCAGGTAGACGGTGTTGTCGCCGAGGCGGACCGGCTGGACGCGCGCCACGATCGGGCAGTCTACGGAGGTGCGCCGCTACACCGGAATGCCAGCCTTCCCGCCGGGGGCGTAACATCGCGCCACCATGAACGAAGCATCCCTCGACCAGCGCCTCAGCCCGGCGGAGGCGGCCGCCATCCGGGACACCGCGGAGCGCCTCCGCGCCAACGTCGAACGCGTCATCGTCGGCCAGCGCGAGGTCATCGACCTCGCCCTCGTCGCGCTCCTTTGCGAAGGCCACCTGCTGCTCGAGGACGTGCCGGGAACCGGGAAGACGACGCTCGCGAAAGCGATCGCCCGCTCGCTCGACTGCTCCTTCAAGCGGATCCAGTTCACGCCGGACCTGATGCCCAGCGATATCACCGGCATCACCTACTACAACCAGAAGCTCGGGGAGTTCGTGTTCCGGGAGGGGCCGCTACTCGCGCAGGTGGTGCTCGCCGACGAGATCAACCGTGCGACGCCGCGCACCCAGTCGGCGCTGCTCGAGGCGATGGAGGAGCGGCAGCTCACGGTGGAGGGCACGACGGTCCGGATGCCGGCGCCGTTCCTCGTCATCGCGACGCAGAACCCGGTCGAGCTGGAAGGCACGTTCCCGCTGCCTGAGGCGCAGCTCGACCGCTTCCTCCTCCGCCTCCGGCTCGGTTACCCGGGCGAAGATGAGGAGGACCAGATTCTCCAGCGGTTCGAGGCCGAGAGCCCGCTCGAGTCCCTGCGGCCCGTCATCGAGGCGCCGGCGCTGCTCGAGATGGCGGCGCAGCTGCGGAGGCTGCACGTGGCGCCGCCCGTCCGGCGGTACATCGTCCGGCTCGTGCAGGCGACCCGCGCCGAACCGGCGTTCGAACTCGGCGGCAGCCCCCGGGCGACCCTCGCGCTCTTCCGCGCGGCGCGGGCGCGGGCCGTACTCGAGGGCCGCGACTACGTCCTGCCCGACGATGCGAAGGCGCTGGTGCCGCACGTCCTCGGGCACCGGGTCATCCTTTCGACGCAGGCGCGGCTCCGGGGCCGCGACGTCGAGGCGCTGCTCGCCGAGGTCGTGGAGCGGGTGCCCGCGCCGATCGAGGGTTGACCGGTGCCGTTCCGGGATTCGTGGCCGTTCATCGGGGGCCTGCTCTTCGTCGTCGGATTCGGGGCGGGCCTGCCGCTCGTGGCGCTCGTGGGGCTCGGCGTGATGGTCATCGGCCTCGGCTCCCGCTGGTGGGCGAACCACCTGTTCGACCGAGTCAGGCTGCGGCGGCGGCTCGCGGAGCGGCGGGTGTTCCAGGGGGAGGCGGTCGCCTTCACGGTCGAGCTCGAGAACCGGAAGCTGCTGCCGCTCCCGTGGTTCGAATGGCGGCTCGCGCTCGGTGAACACCTCCGGGTGGCGGGTGAGCAGCTCGCGGCGAGCGCCGTCCCGGGGCTGCACTACCTCGTACGCCGGGGGGCCGCAGGCTGGTACTCGCTCGAACGCTGGCAGTTCACGCTCAGCTCCGAGCGGCGCGGCTACCACCCGGTCGGCCCGGCCTCGATGCGCTCGTCCGACCTCATCGGCGCGTGGCCCTCGCGGACCGAGGACGATGAGGTCGATCACCTCATCGTCTACCCGCGGGTCTACCGGCTGCCGGAGCTGGGGCTCCCGGCGGAGCGCCCGTTCGGCGACGTGCGCGGCGGGGAGCGGATTTTCGAAGACCCGCTCCGCATCGCCGGGCTCCGCGAGTACCGGCCGGGCGATCCGCTCCGGCGCATCGACTGGAAAGCGACGGCGCGGTCCGGCGAGCTTCGCTCCCGGGTCTACGAACCTTCGGCGACCCGCCAGCTCTACGTCCTCCTGAACGTCGATACGCTCGAGCACGCGTGGGAGGGGTACATCTCGGATGAGCTCGAACGGCTGGTGTCGGTGGCGGCTTCGGTCATCACGTGGGCGGCCGGTGCGCGCTACGCGGTCGGACTGCTCGCCAACGGCGCCTACCCCGACGCTGACCGGCCCATTCGCCTGCCGCCCTCCCGTGCGCGCGACCAGCACGCTCGGCTGCTCGAGGCGCTCGCGGTCATCCAGCCGCTGACGATGGGCGACCTCGCCGGGGCGATCCGGCGGGAGAGCGGCAGGCTCGAACGGGGCTCCACCATCGTGGCGGTCGCGGCGCTGGTGCCGCAGGCGCTCGCCGACGCACTGGAACGGCTCGCGAATGAAGGGCACCGGGTCCATCTGCTCGCGACGACCGACCGCGCGGCCCGCGCCGATATCCCGGGCGTCCAGTCGGCGCGGGTCGGCGGCGCCTTCCAGGCTGCGGAGGTGCTCGTGTGATCGCCGCTGCCGCGATGGGGGCCGCGCTGCTCGCCGATGCGCTGGCGCTGGCCGCCCTCTCGGCGCTCGTCAGCCTGGCGTTCGCGGCCGGGAGCCCGTCGGCCGGCTTCCCGCTGCTGCTCCTCCTCGTGCTCGCGGGGTTCTTCGCGCCGCGCCTCGCCGGGGCCTGGCTCGAACCGGGGCGGGCGACGCTGGCCGCGGCCGGGGCCGCGCTCGCGCTCGTCCTGACCGCTGCGAGCCTCACCGGCGCCGGCGACCTCTCGGGC
>NZ_JANZZD010000060.1:0-2056 GCF_026419595.1 Tepidiforma sp.
ACGGGTCGAGCGCGCGGTAGCGGGCGCGGACGATGGCGGCGCTGCGGCTCACCGGCGCACCTCCCGGAGGAGGTCGCGGATGGTGGCGGCGCCGATGAGGAGGGCGGCGCCGATGAGCGTGATCTGGACGGCGAGGGTGGCGAGGGCGGCACCGGGTAGGATGTCGGCGATTTCCGCGAGGTGCAGTCCGATGGAGGAGAAGCAGCCGTCGCCTCCGCCTCCCCCGCCGCCAAGGATCCCGGTGGCGCCGGAGCCGCTGAAGAAGGGCGCCGGGATTCCCCCGAGGCCTACAGCGCCGACACCGCCCAGAGAGCGATGAACAGCGCCTCGGCAGAGAAGCCGGCGAAGGCCGCAGTGACAAGCAGCGACTTCCGCCGTAGCCGTAGGGAGTTCGCCGGCGCCGCCTCGCGCGAGGCGGTGTACACCATCGCGTAGCGCAGGTCCGCCGGCGCCTCCGTCCAGTGCTCGTCGAACAGCCGCCGGGCGTCGAACGGGCTCGTGAACGTCTGCGGCCAGGCCGCCGCGATGCTTGCTGCCGCCGTGCAGATGAAGGCGAACGCCGCCAGAACCAGCCACGGCGCCCATCCCGCCACACCAAGCGATGCGACCCCGAGCGTGACGCCGCCAGCTGCCAGCGCCTGGTAGGCCTTCGCGTCCAGCTGATTCCAGTCTGCCGACTGGTCGGAGATGCGCCGCATGAGCGCCTCGTACATCAGCGCCACGGTCTCCGGGTGCGGCGATGGGGCAGGGGCGGCCGCCTGCTCCGGAAGGTCGAACATCATTCACCTCCTGTAGGTGCTGATGGCGGACGAGGATACTGGCCGCGCTCACGCTCCCACCTCCTGCCAGACGTCGTCGATCTCCGCGTGCCGGGCGTTCTCCCAGCGGTCGCGGAGGCGGATCCGGCGGATGATGCGGCGCGCCTCCAGCAGCCGGCCTTCGGCGAGAAGGAGCTCGGCCACCTCGAGGGCGGCGGCCTCCCACTGGTCGTGGGCGGCGAGCTCCTGCCGCAGGGCGAGCGCCTGGACCCGCGCCTCCTCGAGGAGGCCGGCCTCGGTGATGGGCCGGCCGCGGCGGGTCATCGCCCCACCCCCGCCCGGCACCGGGTAGAATCCGAGGCGTGGCCCGCTGTGCCGATTGCGGACTCCTCGGGCTCAGGGGAGCAGCTGACGGTGCGCTCCTCGAAGCCCGCGAAGACTACCGCCGGTCGTACTGGTGCTCGTACGGCATCCCTGACGAACCGGTCTGCGCCGCCAACCGGGCCGACCTTGCAGCCGAAGTCGTCCTGGCATGGCGCCGGCGCACCGGCTACGAAGGCCCCATCAACCGCGTCTACCTGTTCGTCTCCGGCGATCGGGGCGTCGACTGCTCGGCCCCGGAGCAAGAAGATGTGCGCGCGGTTCTCACCCGGCGCCGCCGATGCCGCGCCGCGCTTACCTATCTTCCCGGCCTCCCGCCTGCCGAGCGCCTGAGATTCGGCCATGCCGTCAGGAGCGACCGGCTCGCGCGGCTGCTCTCCGTCGTCGCGCTCATCCTGTCCGCCTGCTCTATCGCCCTGGGCCTGCTCCGGCCATAGCCCGGCGCGAAGCCGTCCGGGCTGGGCGACGACGACTGCCCGATGTGCAGGACTCCGCTCGAGCAGCGCAGCCGCCAGTTCTGCCGCCTGCTCCCACCCGGCAGCGTCCGGGAGCTCCGCGAACAACACCCCGGAGCACTGCTGGCCCGGCTGCGCCAGGCAGCAGACGGACGTGCAGTCGGCCGCGGCTGCCGCAAATCCCGGTGCCGCTGCAGTGAGCAGCCGGTCCAACTCGGGAAGGAGCGGGCCCCAGTGCCGGCCGGCGGCGATGACCGTCCCATCGCACAGCACGTTCATCGACGGCCTCCGGCGTGCTGAAGAAATCGTGGCTGGCGTGCTACCATCTCTTCGTACCTCCTATTCAGCAGCCCCCGGGTGGCCGCCCGGGGGCTGCGTGGTTCCGGTGAGGATCTGCTCGACCCACTCGCGGCGGATGAGGACGCGGCGGCCGAGGCGGACGTGGGGGATGACGGGCTGGCC
>NZ_JANZZD010000061.1:0-1980 GCF_026419595.1 Tepidiforma sp.
CATGACGCGCGCCCGCTTCCTCGAGCAGGCCCTCGGCGGCGACTACCAGTTCGTCCTCGGAGGCGAAACCCTGCGGCTGCGCATCGGCGTGGCAATGGGCCTCGCCGAGCACCGCGAGGGCGAATCCCTCGAACAGCTCCTCCAGCGCGCCGACCAGGCCCTCTACCAGCGCAAGGCCGAACGCTGAGCCGAACCGCCCTCCTGCCCGCCCGCCATCGCTGCCAGCCGCCTGCTAGGATCGGGAGGGAGGCTGCTGGAGCCGTGGCGGAGGCAAGCGAATTCCTCGATCAGGCTGTGCTGATTTCCGGCGCGGGGCGCGGCATTGGCAAGCGGCTGGCGCTCGCCTTCGCCGCCGAAGGGGCGCGCATCGGGCTGCTGGCGCGCTCCCGCGCCGAACTTGACCTCGCGCAGCTCGAAATCAGCCACATGGGCGGCCAGGCCCTCGCCCTGCTGTGCGACGTCCGCGACTACGCGCAGGTCGAGGCCGCTCTCGAGCGCTTCCGCGCCTTCGCCGGCCCGGTGCGCATCCTCATCTGCGCCCATGGCGCCTTCGGCTGGATCGGCCCGCTGGCCGCCTGCGAACCCCAGGCCTGGATGGACGGCATCGCCACCAACCTCGGCGGCGCCATGCACCTGTGCCGCGCCGTGCTGCCGGACATGCTCGAGGCGCGCGCCGGCAAGATTGTCCTGCTCGCCGGCCCCGGCGCCGCCAGCCCGCGGCGCAACTTCTCCAGCTACAGCGCCGCCCAGGCGGCCCTGGCCCGCCTGGCCGAAACGCTGGCCGAAGAGGTGCGGGAGGCCAACATCCAGGTCAACTGCATGAACCCAGGCCCCACCTACACCAGCATGACCGACGACATCATCGCCGCCGGCGAGCGCGCCGGGGCCGAAGAGCTCGAAGCCGCCCTGCGCCTGCAATCCTCCGGCGGCGCCACGCCCGAAGAGCAGATCGAGCTGGCCCGGTTCCTCTGCTCGCCGCGCTCGAACCACCTCAGCGGCATGCTCATCTCGGTCTCCGACAAGTGGCGCAAGCTCGAGCACTCCCGCTCGCAGGGGGCGATGTTCACCCTGCGCCGCATCCTCCACTCCTCCTGAGGCGCCCCGCCGCCGCAAATCCTCAAGAAAGGCGCGCCCGATGCCGATACGACAACTGCGGAGGCGCGCCCGATGCCACTATCGCCGCTCACTTTCACCGGGATCAGCAGCTTCTCGGACGATTTCCAGACCATCCTCGACCGCTCGGTCTCCATCGCCAGCCTGCCGGCGCGCGCCCTCGAGCAGGAACAGGCCGGGCTGATGACCCGCAAGATGGCTGCCGCCGAGCTGCGGCAGGCCGTCGCCGACCTCGCCGCCGCGCTCCGCCAGCTCGGCAGCCTCAGCCGCGGCGGAGCCATGCAGGCCTCCAGCAGCTCCTTCTCCGTGCAGGCCACCGCCGGACCCGGCGCCACCGCCGGGCTCTACCGCATCACCAACATCACCAGCCTCGCCTCCCAGGCCGTCGCCCGCTCCGCCTCCGGGTTCGCTTCCCCCACCGCCAGCCCCGTCAGCAACGGCAGCGGCCAGTTCGAGCTCATCGTCGACGGCGCCAGCCACACCCTCCAGCTCCCCGCCGGCGCCGACCACCTCGAAGGCCTCCGCGACGCCATCAACGCCGGCGGCTTCGGCCTCACCGCCGCCATCCTCGACGCCGGCCCCGCCGCCGGCAGCCAGCGCTACTTCCTCTCCATCACCGCCAACGACACCGGCGCCCGTTCCATCGAACTCCGCTCCACCCCAGGCGACCCCGGCTCCAACCTCCTCGCCGTCGTCTCGCCCGGCTCCGACGCCGCCTTCGAACTCAACGGCGTCTCCATGACCTCCCCCTCCAACACCATCAGCTCCGCCATCCCCGGCGTCACCCTCGAACTCAAGGCCACCACCCAGCCCGGAGCCTCCATCGACGTCCTCGTCCGGCCCGCCGCCACCGGAGCCGCCTCCGCC
>NZ_JANZZD010000062.1:0-1739 GCF_026419595.1 Tepidiforma sp.
GCTTCGCACCTGTGCAGGTGGCGGGCTGCCCTGTTCCGGATGCGCCCGGACTGCGGGCGTTCGTGCATTCGTTGCCGCGGGTGCGGCTCCGGTGTGCTGGCGAGGTCGCCCGCTCGTCTGCCGCGCCTGGCCTGGCGCAGGCCGTGGGCGGATCCGGGCATTCCCTCTGGTCGGTGGATGTCGTCGGATTTCGTTGGTGCGGGGCGCGGGTGCCTCACGGGAGCGTCACGGCGTTCCCGGCGCCGGGCATCCGGCCGCGCTCAGCGAAGCCCTCCTTTCGTCCGAGTGTGGTAGCCCTGCCACCCCGCGGCGCGGCATGGCGCCGGCGGAGGTTGGAGGAACGGGAAGGGAAGCGGGAGGCGGGAAGCGGGAACCGGGCGAAGGGTGCCGGGAACCGGGAAGAGGGCGCCGCAGCGGGGACGGGGCGGCCGGCGCGGTGCGCGCCGGGGAGCTGGGCCGTCGGGGTGCTGCGGGCGAAGGGCATGGCGCCTCCCGGGGTAGACACGAAGTATCGCCGCGGGGCATGCCCCGGGCGAGGGTAAAGTCTTGCGAAAGGTACTGACCGGTGGTGCAAGGGTCAATCCTTTCGTGGGCGCGCAGGGATGCGCGGGGTACGGGGAGCCCGTGGAGGTGCTCTCCGTCCGGGTGGTGTAACGCGTGAGGGGGGAGGGGGGTTAACGGGGAGCGGAGGTTGGAGGTTGGAGGTTGGAGGTTGGAGGTTGGAGGTTGAGAGGTCGGAGGTTGGAGGTTGAGAGGTTGGAGGTTGGAGGTTGAGAGGTTGGAGGTTGAGAGGTTGGAGGTTGGAGGTTGAGAGGTTGGAGGTTGGAGGTTGAGAGGTTGAGAGGTTGGAGGTTGAGAGGTTGGAGGTTGGAGGTTGGTGTAGGATGCGCGCGTGGAGCTGCCGTACCGGGAGCTGGAGGTCTGGCGGAAGGCGCACCAGCTGGCGATGGACGTGCTGGACCTGGCTGAGACGCCACGGGTTCGAAGGGTGCCGTTCCTCCGGGACCAGCTGAGCCGGGCGGCGACGTCTGTCCCGGCGAACATCGCAGAGGGCCGCGGGCGGCGCACCCGCAACGATTACGCCGGGTTCGCCGCGAAGGCGCGCGGTTCGGTGTTCGAACTGGACTACTGGCTGTACCTGGCAGCGCAACGCCGGCTCATCGAGGAAGCGGATTACGCTGCGCTGCACGGGAGGGCGGTGGAGGTGAGCGCGATGCTCGTTTCGCTCATCGACCGGCTGCGCTCATCAGGCGACTAGGTCTCCAACCTCCAACCTCCAACCTCCAACCTTCAACCTCACCCCACGATTTCGAGGCGGGCGGAGCCGCGGGCGGGGATGCCGTCGCAGCGGGGCTGGACGCGGCCGTTTTCGCGGCTGGCGGTATCGAGGACGGCCCAATCGGGGACGGTGAAGGTCCAGCTGACGCGGCCGTTGGGGCCGGTGGGCGTGGGGCCGCCGCGGGCGAGTTCGTTGAGGGCGACGTCGTAGGCGGTGTAGCTGCAGCGGATGCCGGCCGGGCCGGGGACGGGGGTGCCGCCGGGGCCGGGGGGCTGCTGGACGATGATGGTGACGGTGACCTGCTGGCCGCGGTTGACGCGGATGGGGTCGACGTGGATGAGGAGTTCGAGCTCGGGCCCGGGCGTGGGCGTGGGGGTGGGGCCGAAGGGCTGCGATGGGTCGCAATCGGCGCTCCCGGTGAGGGCGAAGCTGAGGACGGGGGCGAGTTCGATGCCGGAAG
>NZ_JANZZD010000063.1:0-1576 GCF_026419595.1 Tepidiforma sp.
AGGTACTCCTCCGCGATTTGCGGGCACGCCTCGGCGGCCGCATCTGGGGTATACAGGCGCGCCACCGGGATACCGGAGCTGGTCTCGAACTGCGCCTTGCGCTCCGGTGCGCGAGCCAGGGCCCTGGCGACGGTTGTGTTTTCCCACTTGGCTTTGCGTTCAGATAATCGGCTCATACCGGCTCCGGTTACAAGTTATCAGGTTGCAGGTTATCAGGTTGCAGGTTGAAAGTTGAAGGTTGCAGGTTGGACGTTCTCTTGGCAGCCCAGCTTCTGGACTTTCAACTTTGGACCTTCGACATGGGACTTTCGACATTGGACTTTGGACTTTGGACTTTGAACATTGGACTCTGGACTCTGGACTTTCAACTTTGGACTTTGGACTTTTGACTTTCAACTTTGTACTTCCGCTCGAACAGCTCTGGCTCGTATGGCATGCGCCGGTTCGGGCACGCCTCCCTCGGGCAGAGTTGACAGCTGGCGAAGTCCTCCTGGGTCGGGAACAGGATACCCGACACCGACTTGGTCGGCACCATCAACATGCTGGGCGTCAGCCGCACACCGATCGCGGACTCAACGTCTCCCAGCAGGTCGAACAGAGGCCGCTGCTGGCTGATCGGCCAGTCGGCCAGGGAGCCGGGGTTCATCACCGCAGTCTGCCCCAGGCCGTAGGTCTCGGAAAGATGGCGGAACAGCGTCATGGTCGCAGCGTGCAGCACCGCTTCGTTGATCGCCTCGGCGTAAAACCGGGCCAGGACATCTCCCTGGCCCCGCGCCCAGTCCTCCAGCTCCTGGCCCGCAGTGCACACGAAGGCGAAGGCGCGGTGCAGGCCATCCAGGTTCACCCGCAAGATGCGGCTGGTGAGCCTGTGGCCGTCAGCCACGACGTAGTCGGCTCCCCTCTCCTGGACGAAGATCATGCGATACACAGCCTTGGGCGCAGCCACCGCCTCCGCCTCCGCGATCAGTCTCAACACCTCGGCCTCCCGGCTCGACCCTTCGCGGACGTGGAGGGCCTGCAACACTTGCGGCGCGTTCAGCGTGTACGCCAGCCTGTCCAACACGATCACATCCATGACGCTCCTTACGCAAGAAGTGACCGGCGTCCTGAACAGGGCCGGTCACCGTGCCAAGGATACTGCAGTTGTTACATCATGTCCATGATGTAAGTCATCACGAATTCGGCTCGATTTCCGGGCAACGCGCAGCGGAGCGCCCTGAGCGTAGGTGCGCAACCCGCAGTTGAAGGGGCGGAGCGGCAATCCCGCAGGCCGCATCCTCCGACTTCACTTTGTTCCGCTCAGGATGCCCATGCTCCAGGAGAGAAACGCACCTGAACGGTCATCGCTTGTCATTCGGCTACAGTGCCAAACACGAAGTCCCACACCGGCGAGCTGACGCCGAAGCGCTGGTTCGGCGTTTTGTAGTGATGCATCATGTGATAGCGCTTCAGGTATTTGAGATAGCCGGAGCGCATGGGGAAGTGATGGGTGGCGTAATGGGTCATGTCGTAGATCAGATACCCCACGACGAAGCCGGAGAACAGCGGCGCCACCCACTGCGGCGCGCCCAACAGG
>NZ_JANZZD010000064.1:0-1457 GCF_026419595.1 Tepidiforma sp.
CGCATATTTTATTTTACAAACAATACTCCTGCACAATGACATTCACTGCCACAAAAGTTACAAGATAATTTATGGTTTTTCATATATTGTGTCCAACTATCTTCTATAGTAACTAATTCTTTAAATCCTAATGATTTAAGTATCTTACTACTAACAGCCATTGGTTCATTCGGTGGTTTTACTACTTCTGCTGCTATAATATCTGCAGAATTTTTAGATAAAACTAAATTCGTTAATTTCGTTGCTATACCATAACTACGATATTCTGGTAATACACATACAGAATCTAAATATAAAAGTGTTTTTCCTTCAATCCCATATTGTTTAAGGATTGAAATAATTTTCCCTTTAGTATAATCGCATAATTGGAAATCTATATAACCAACAACCTTATCATTATCAAGTACTATATATAAATTTTCATATTTAGTATCTAATGGATCAGGTAATCTTGATTTTACTGTCACACCAGTATTACCATAACATATTTTATTTAAATTAATACATTGCTCTATATGTTTTCTATATCCATTACTAAATTTTATGTCCATTCAACTATACCTTTAAGTTCTGTAATTGTTTGTTCTGTAATATTATATTCATTTTCTATTGAATTTTAACAACTTTTTATTCAACAAATAAGAATAATGTCTTGTCAACATTTGTATTTACATATTCAAAACCAACAATCTTTTTACCAATCATTTTTTCAGGGTCTATTTGAGTTCCAATAGTTTCTCCTTCTCTAAAAGCTACAATAATCTGACTAGCATCTGGAGATTCTCCTGCCGCATTACGTGCTACGAAAAATTTCTTCATATCTTTTGGATCAAACATCTTAATTACCCCTTTCAATGCAATTTTATCTTGCAAAGCATGTGAAGGGATTCGAACCCTCGACCTCCTCCTTGGCAAGGAGGCGCTCTAACCAGCTGAGCTACACACGCATAAATTGTATTTACTATATACAGCCTGTAAGAAAAATTATTACAGGCTGTATAAAAATCCTAATAATAATTAGGTACTCTCTGTTCTACAGAGTAAATAACTATGTTTTAATAACTAAATGTTGAATTCCTAATTGATTAACTACCTGTTCAGTATAAAATCCATACCACATATATAAATGATATAATTTCATAATGTTTTTCATATCATCTAACGTTTGCACTTTATCCCAGTCAATTATATATTTATCAATAATTGGTTGAGGTAACGGTTGTGGTTTTTCTTTCTTTTTAAAAGGCCACATATTATTTATCATCCTTTTTATATTCTTTAACTATATTCTGAAGTCCAAAATCTCTTATTTGTTTTTCAGTCATATGAGGGTTACTAGAACCTAAACAATAAAACACAATATTAAACAAAGGTTTTACATCTTCTATTGTTTGTATTTTATCCCAATCAATTTCAAACAGTCTTTCTTCATCCTTCTTCTCAATTGTAATTTCATA
>NZ_JANZZD010000065.1:0-1300 GCF_026419595.1 Tepidiforma sp.
CGGCATCCCGCGGCAATGCCGCCGGCAGGCGGCGAGCCATCCCGCGCCGCGGGCGAACAGCCCGCGGCATCCCGCGCAGGGTGTGGAGAGGGGGCGAGGCGGCCGATGTTGGTAAGGGATGGTGCCGCGGATTCGGCTGCCGATGCGGGTTTCGCATGCCGCGCGGGTGATGCTGGCGGGCACGCTCGTCGCGGGCATCGCCGCCGTGATCACGGCGCGCCAGCCGAGCGGGACCGAAGCCGGCAGCGGCGGCGGCGAGCCCGCGGCAGCCGCGATGGCGGGCCACGCCGGCCGGCCTGCGAACCTCCCGCCCACCGCCACCCCGTCGCCGGCCGCGCACACCGACGAAGGCGCGGTCGAACTCCCGGCCGAAGGCGCGCTGCCCGATGCGCAGGCCGCCGAGGCCGCCGGCAGCCGCTTCCAGATGCCGCTCCGGGCATGGAGCCGGGTCACCGACCGGTACGGGGCGACGAACCGCGGCCCCGGCCGCATCCACGGCGGCATCGACCTCGCGCTCGAAGGCCTGAGCCGGTCGCCCGTCTACAGCGCCTGCAGCGGGACCGTCACGGCCACGGACTACTCGAGCGCGTACGGCTACCACGTCATCGTCGATTGCGGCGACGGGTGGTCGACCCTGTACGCGCATCTCAGCCAGGTGCTCGCGAAGCCGGGCGACGCCGTGAACAACGACGTGGTGCTCGGCATCACGGGCAGTTCGGGGTTTTCGACGGGTGAGCACCTGCACTTCGAAATCCGCTGGAACGATACGCCGGTGAACCCGGAACACTACCTCGATTTCAAGATTCCCCCCGGGGCGCCGCTTTCGGATGGGCCACTCTGGTTCCCGGGCAGCGGGTCGGCGGCGAAGCCGTCTGCCGCGCCGCCGACGGCCACGCCGACGCCGACCGAGACGCCGACGCCCACGAACACGCCGACGGTGACGCCGACGCCGACGATCACCCCGACTCCGACCTGGACGCCGACGCCGACACCGACACCGCGCCCGCCGACGCGGACGCCGACGCCGCTCCCGCGGGCGTATTGAGGGGGCGGGATGCCGCGGCGGGTGCCGCGGCGGCGGAGGCGGGAGGCGTGTGGCGGGAACCGGGAGGCGGGAACCGGGAGGCGGGAGACGGGAAGCGGGAAGCGAGAATAGGGAACCGGGAGCGAAGCTAACGTCCAACCTCCTACCTCCAACCTCCGACCGTAGTCGCGGGGCTCCGTCCCCGCGGGGCGCCATGCGCCCAACGGGTGTTGCGGGAACCGGGAGGCGGGAACCGGGAAGCGGGAACCGGGAGGC
>NZ_JANZZD010000066.1:0-402 GCF_026419595.1 Tepidiforma sp.
CACTGGCCCGGCGCACACGGTAGACTGCCCCCATCCCGCCTCGCCCGATCAGGTTGAGGATGGTGTATGCATCGCTAGTGCCGCGGATGGTTAAATTGTCTGCCAGACGGTCGAGCATGAACATCGTGTCTACAGGCGTAATACGTGTGCTAGGCCAATTATACCACTGTGACGAGCGCGCGGTGTGTAGGCTGGGGCAACGACGTGGCACCTGCGCGTCTCCATCGCCTTGACGAACAAGGCGATGGCTGCTATAATCTGCTTCGTCATGCCGAAGTGGCGGAATGGCAGACGCGGCGGTCTCAAAAACCGCTGGGGATCAACCCCCGTGTGGGTTCAAGGCCCACCTTCGGCACCATGATGCAATCGCATCAATCATAACGGGGCGTGGCTCAGCCTGGT
>NZ_JANZZD010000066.1:412-772 GCF_026419595.1 Tepidiforma sp.
CTTATGGGTGACATTGTTAAAGGCAGGGAAGCAGTCATACGGTATTCTTGCTGTCCCAGAAATGGTCTGCATATTCGCGAGTCGTATATAGATGCCAGATCAAAAGGTGAAAACCGCTAACGATCTTCGCTACGTTGATTATTAGGACGTAGTGCAGGCATTGATCGTTCCACGCTATCATCATATCAAGTTTGCCAGCGAAATGCATGCAAAAAGCGTCTGTGCAATGGCACAGACGCTTTTTACATGCATTTCGCCAACGAACTTGATATGATGATAGCGTGGAACTATCAATGCCTGCACTACGTAATAGTAATAGGTGTTCGATCAAATCGCGCTCAAAGTAGGGAAGCTCTTTAG
>NZ_JANZZD010000066.1:782-1184 GCF_026419595.1 Tepidiforma sp.
ACCAGGCTGAGCCACGCCCCGTTATGATTGATGCGATTGCATCGTGGTGCCGAAGGTGGGACTTGAACCCACCCGGGGGTTGATCCCCAGCGGTTTTTGAGACCGCCGCGTCTGCCATTCCGCCACTTCGGCATGACGAAGCAGATTATAACAGCCATCGCCTTGTTCGTCAAGGCGATGGAGATGCGCAGGTACCACGTCGTTGCCCCAGCCTGCACACCGCGCGCTCGTCACAGTGGTATAATTGGCCTAGCACACGTATTACGCCTGTAGACACGATGTTCATGCTCGACCGTCTGGCAGACAATTTAACCATCCGCGGCACTAGCGATGCATACACCATCCTCAACCTGATCGGGCGAGGCGGGATGGGGGCAGTCTACCGTGTGCGCCGGGCCAGTG
>NZ_JANZZD010000067.1:0-1181 GCF_026419595.1 Tepidiforma sp.
ACGACGGCGACGACTTCGCTCCCCGGGCCGACGCGGCCGAGCCGGGCCCAGTCGAGGAGCGGCCCGAGGAGGGTCGCCGCGGCGAGGAGCGCGCCCGCGAGCGGCCAGCCGGCGCGGCGCCAGTCGGCGCTGCCCAGGGAGTCGACGAGCCACGCGAGGGCGCGGCCCGCGAGCGGCGCAGAGCTGGCAGTGAGCGACAGAACGGGGAGGGGGTCGCGGCTGCCGCCGGCGGCAATACACCAGGCGAGGCTTACGCCGAACCAGGCGGCGGCGAAGCGATCCATCGGGTCCCCGAAGAAGCCGGCCCGGTCGCGGGCGGCGCGGATGGCGAGGTAGCCGCCGGCGAGGACGGCCGGCCCCCAGGCGTAGAGCGCAACGAGGCGGCGCGTCGTCTCGGTCGACCAGTGTGCGTCGAAGCCCGCGGAGAAGAGGTCGAAGGGCGGCACCGTGATCCCCTGCCAGCCGGCCCCGAAGCCGAAGCTGGCGGCGAGGACGCCGAGGGCGGCCCCGGCGGCCGCGAATCCGGCTGCGGGCTGGCGCCAGTCCGCGCGGGGATGCGCGAGGGCTGCCGCGAGCAGCAGCGCGAGGGGAAGAGGCCCCGCCGTGGCAAGGAGAAACGCGGCGACGGCGATGACGGGCGGGCGGGGGCCGAGCACCGCCAGTGCTGCGAGAGTGCCGGCAACCAGCGGCAGGTCGAAGGCAATGACGGCGGCGGCCGGGCCGAAGGCGACCTGCAGGGGGTCGAACGCGAGGACGAGCAGCACCGCGATCGCGGCGGGTTCGCCGATGCGGCGACGGAGCAGGAACAGCGAGACGGGCACGGTTAGCGAAGCCGCGAGCGCGGCGAGCCGCGGTAGCGTCTCGCTGTCGTCGATGCGGAGCAGCAGCGCGGTGAGCGCCTGGAACAGCGTCGGCACGTAGCGGGCGTCGTCGATGCCGGCGCGGGCCTGCCATGCGCCGGAGAGCGACCAGAGTTCGAGGCCGCCGACGGGCAGCTTCACGAACGCCAGCAGCCGCATGGCGGCGTAGACGGCGGAGGCGGCCGTCCACGCGACCGCGGCGACGGTGATGCCCCGGGGGCCCGCTGGAGGGGAGGCGGCGGTCGTCGTCATGGCGGGCTGACCGGTTCATAGTGCGGCAGGCGGTAGATACGGTAACGGCCAGATTCGAAGACCCGGTCG
>NZ_JANZZD010000068.1:0-1104 GCF_026419595.1 Tepidiforma sp.
GGGCAAGCTGCGCCTGCTGGCCATGTTCAGCGAGCAACGCAACCCGCGCTGGCCGCAGGTACCGACCCTGCGCGAGCTGGGCCACGAGCAGGCCGTTTACAACTCGCCCTGGGGGCTGGTGGCACCCGCCGGGACGCCGCATGAGATACTGGACGCGTTGCACGACGCCTTCCGCCAGGCCATGTTCACCCCGCGTCACCTGGCCGAGTTGGCCCGCTATGACCAGCTCCCCGACTACCTCGGGCGGGCCGATTACCGCATGGCCCTGTTGCAGGTACAGGCAGCGGAGCGTCGGCTCTTGCAGCGAATGAAACTGCTGGCACCGCCGGCGTCTTGAACCCGAACCGACCCCATGGTGAAATCCGCATTGCAGGCCCAGGGCCTGGTCAAGTCCTACAACGGCAAACCGGCGCTGCGTGGCGTGGATGTGAAATTGGCCGCGGGCGAGTTCGTCGCGCTGCTGGGGCCCAACGGCGCCGGCAAGAGCACGCTCATGCAGTTGCTGACGGGTTTGTTCGTGCCCGACGAAGGTTATATCCAGGTGCTGGGCCACGACTTGCGCCGTGACGCCCCCCGGGCGCTGGCAGGGATGGGCGTGGTGTTTCAACAAATGGCGCTGGACCTGGACCTGTCGGTCCGCGCGAACCTGTTGTTCCACACCGACCTGCATGGCCTGCCGCGCGCGCTGGCGCAACAGCGCATCCAGACCGGGCTGCTGGCCGTGGGGCTGACGGAGCAGGCGGGACAGCCGGTGCGCGCCTTGTCGGGCGGCAACCGGCGCAAGGTGGAACTGGTGCGGGCCATGTTGCACCGCCCCCAGGTGTTGCTCATGGACGAAGCCACGGTGGGGCTCGACCCGGCCTCACGCCAGCAACTGTTGCAGGCCGTGCACGCCTTGCGAGCCGACACGGGGGTTGCCGTGCTCTGGGCCACCCACCTGGTCGACGAGGTGGAGGATGCGGACCGCGTCGTGGTGCTGCACCAGGGGCTGGTGCGATTTGACGGCCCGGTAGCCGGCTTACTGACCCGCACCGGGGCCGACCGCCTGGAGGCCGCTTTCTTTTGCTTAGCACGGTGATGCACGCGCCTCGCTTGAAGGTGCCA
>NZ_JANZZD010000069.1:0-1047 GCF_026419595.1 Tepidiforma sp.
TCCAGAGTACCACGAGGCACGTGAAACCTTGTGGGAAGCAGGGTGGACCACCATCCAAGGCTAAATACTACCTGGTGACCGATAGTGAAGCAGTACCGTGAGGGAAAGGTGAAAAGAACCCCGGGAGGGGAGTGAAAGAGAACCTGAAACCCTATGTTTACAAGCAGTTGAAGAGCGTTAAGGCTCGACAGCGTACTTTTTGTAGAACGGTCCGGCGAGTTATTGTACGTAGCAAGGTTAAGTACTAAAGGTACGGAGCCGAAGGGAAACCGAGTCTTAAGAGGGCGTATGAAGTTACGTGCTATAGACCCGAAACCGGGTGACCTACCCATGGACAGGTTGAAGCGGGAGTAAAATCTCGTGGAGGACCGAACCACATGACCGTTGAAAAGGTCTGGGATGAGCTGTGGATGGCGGAGAAATTCCAATCGAACTCGGAGATAGCTGGTTCTCCCCGAAATGACTTTAGGGTCAGCCTCAGGTGCTGACTGGGGCCTGTAGAGCACTGATAGGGCTAGGGGGCCCACCAGCCTACCAAACCCTGTCAAATTCCGAAGGGTCCCAGGTGGAGCCTGGGAGTGAGGGCGCGAGCGATAACGTCCGCGTCCAAGCGCGGGAACAACCGAGACCGCCAGCTAAGGTCCCGAAGTCTGGGCTAAGTGGGAAAGGATGTGGCGTCGCTGAGACAGCCAGGAGGTTGGCTTAGAAGCAGCCATCCTTTAAAGAGTGCGTAATAGCTCACTGGTCGAGTGACGCTGCGCCGAAAATGATCGGGGCTTAAGCCCAGCGCCGAAGCTGCGGGTCTGGGGGGCAACCCTCAGGCGGTAGGGGAGCGTTCCCGATGCCGATGAAGGCCGACCCGTGAGGGCGGCTGGAGGTAAGGGAAGTGCGAATGCCGGCATGAGTAACGATAAACAGGGTGAGAATCCCTGTCGCCGTAAGCCCAAGGGTTCCTACGCAATGGTCGTCAGCGTAGGGTTAGGCGGGACCTAAGGTGAGGCCGAGAGGCGTAGCCGATGGACAACAGGTTGAAATTCCTGTACTACC